>CAXTDG010000006.1:0-20378 GCA_964242675.1 uncultured Chitinophagaceae bacterium | reverse complement strand
CAATTACCTTTACATGCTTACAGATTTCCAGAATTACTTTATTCAGTTTGCCATGGCCTGCACTTACCAAGGCATCATGCTGCATGCAATACGTTATTAATTCTTCCTGGGTCAGTTCCCGTTTTTCTGTCCATTCGGTATACGCAATACCAGCATCAGTTAATAGTTGCAATGGAGCCTGAGGTAGTTTCCGGGTAATAAAAACTTTCATGTAAATGAAATAAAAATATTTCGGGCAATTTATGTGCCTTGTTATAATTCAATAAAGGCTAAAAAGCTCAATGGATAGATAATACTTGAATGGTGCCAACGCCGTAAAAGCTCAATGCGTATTCAATAGCTTGGCCCCAAATAAAAATGCCAAACCGGGCCACCAGGGATGTGAAAACCATGAATAGCCAGCAAGACGAAAAGACCAAAAATCGGAAAGAAGGCTTAAACCGTTTTAAACCGTTCACCATTGACACTCACCATTCATTGCTTCATGCTACTTCGCCAACCGGTTACAGCAACGAAAAGGGCAACTACACTCCAGATGAGCAACTGCCACGTTACGCTTTGCCAGCCACCTGCCTGCCAGCAGCGTACACCTATATATGTACCCAATGCCCCACCCACAAAATAAGAGGTCATGTACACCGTATTAATGCGGCTATTGGCAGTAGGATCCAACGTGTAAATGACGGCGATATTGGTAACCTGCGTAGCCTGAACGCCAATATCCAGCAACAGAACCGCTATAATAAAAGCGGCTATCTGGGCTGGAAAAATTTTGATGATCAGAATGCTGATGATTAGCAAAATAGCGGCAAATAGTTGTGCCCGGGCTGGGTTTGCTTTATCGGCCAGTTTGCCAAAATAAGGCGCTACCAATGCCCCACCGATGGCTAATATTCCAAACAGTCCAATGGTATCTGCCTGAAAATGAAACGGAGACCCGGTGAGGTGAAAGGTTAGCGTAGTCCAGAATGAGCAAAAAGCACCAAAGACCAGGGCGCCCAACAGAGCGGTGCGGCGTAAAGTAGCAAACCGCTTTACTTGTTGTAGTGTAGAACCTAACAAGGTTAAATAGTTGCCTGTAAAACTTTGCTGTATATGAGGGAGTACCAACTGGAGCACTATAGCAGCAACTGCTACCATACCTGCCGAAATACCAAACACATAGCGCCACCCAAACCACTCGGCTATATAACCACTAAACACTCTGGCTGCTAAAATACCTATCAATATGCCTGTAAAAATAATACCTACTGTTTGCCCCTTGTTTGCTGTAGCCATGCTGGCGGCCATTGGCATTATTACCTGTGCCGATACGCTTAGTATACCTATTAACAAACTCATAACGTAGAGACCACCCAGGCTTGTCGTAAATGTGACACCTAACAGCGCCGCAACCAGCAGTACCTGTAATAACAGAATCAGTTTTTTGCGACTTATCTTATCACCTAATGGTGTTATAAAAAACAGCCCTAAACCATAGCCTGCCTGAGTAAGAACGGCTATTAACCCTGTTTTACTTTCAGGCACATTCAAACTGGCGGCTATATTAGAAAGAATAGGCTGGTTATAATAAATATTAGCTACACACACCCCAGCAGCAATAGCCATTATTACAGTCTGTGCTTTTGTGATGCCGGTAGTACTCATATAACAAATGTGCAGTAAAAGCAGCTTACAGCATTTACAGGCATGCATTACCAATAAGAAAACACTTTAAGCTTCATAAAACAGGTCTTTACGATGTACCCGCTATTTTTCATAAAAGTTTGTTAGCCACCCTTATAATTACACAATCCCTTGTTTAAACTTCTATTTTTGGGATTTATTTGAAAAAATATTAAAAAAATAAAAAGAAATAGTATTTTGTCAAAATGCATTTTTCAGAAGACAGTGTTCAAAGTGCTAGACTAATTAACTCACCTCCCCTCTTTTATTCCTTAACTCAATGCTCTGTCACGTTTATCAGTTATTTCAAAAATTGATCTGATATCCTGTTCTAAATTCTAAGCAAAACTGAAATCTAAATTTTGTGACCTAAACCCGCTGAACGTCACAACCCTTAACCTGATTTTTAAAAATAAAATTGTGAAACTGCTTCTAATCTCTTTCCTGCTGTTAGCTACTAAGTTGCTTTTTGCTCAGGAAACAAGTCTTTCATACACTGATTCACCTACTTCTAAATCTGAAAACCCTAAAAAACCAGCTGATAAAAAACAGGTTGGAATAAGTCCAGCACTAAACTCTGTATCTGACACTAACCAGGTTGCTGTCATTAAAAAGCCATCTGTAGCAGATAGTTATACCGTTCTTACGCTGGCTGGTCAAAACCAGGCTGGCAATACGGATGGGTATGGTCAAAACGCCCTTCTAAGTTCGCCCGCAGGGGTGGCAGTAGATGGCCTGGGCAACGTGTATGTAGCCGATGCTACTAATAACAAAATCAGAAAAATAACGACGGATGGACTGGTAAGCACTTTTGCAGGTAAAGATGCCCCTGGCAAAAAAGACGGTACTATAAACGATGCTACTTTTTACCACCCAACTGGCATAGCTGTAGATGCTACGGGTAACCTATATGTGGCCGATAAAGGAAATCATCAGGTAAGGAAAATAACGCCACAAGGCATTGTAAGCACCCTGGCAGGCAGCGGCGAACGAAATGCTACTGACGGAATAGGTAGCAAAGCAGGCTTCGACAAGCCAGTTGCACTGGCGGTAGATGTAGCTGGCAACGTGTATGTAGCTGATGCCGCTAATCACAAAGTAAGGAAAATAACTGCCACTGGTATAGTAACTACCCTTGCTGGTAGTGGCGAACTGGGTAACCAGAATGGTAAGGGTGCAGCAGCTTCTTTTTATAATCCTTCCGGCATTGCAGTGGATGCTACAGGCAATGTATATGTAGCAGATTATGGTAACAACCGCATTCGCAAAATAACACCTGATGGCACTGTAAGTACTATTGCAGGTAGCGACACTTTTGGAAACGTAGACGGTAATGCAGCTTCTGCAACTTTTTATTACCCTAACGCAGTGGCAGTAGATGCAGCAGGCAATGTTTACGTAACCGACCAGATAAATCATAAAGTACGCAAGCTGTCTCCGGAGGGTGAGGTAACTACATTGGCGGGATCTGGTAATATTGGGAGTTTAGATGGAGCCGGGCCTACAGCATCCTTCAACTACCCGGCTGGTATTGCAGTTGACCTTTCGGGCAACCTGTATGTAGCAGACCAGTTGAATTGCAAAATTCGCAAGCTGGTACCTGTAGGTAGGTAGTATACTATAAATGCAATAAGAAAAGCCGCTCCTTTCAAAACGAGAGCGGCTTTTTTGTAAAATACGCTTGCTATAAATCTACACAGCAGTTCTAATAATTTCCACTACCTCATCTGGTTTTTCCAGGGGCAATAAGTGTCCGCTATTTTCTATTTCTATAAAAGAGGCTTCAGGGAAATATTTTCTGAATTCGGTTTGCAAAAAGTCCGTCGTCAGTCCTTCATCTTTTGATCCGCTTACTACAGTTAATGGCACCTGAATGCTACCCATTTGTCCTGAAATATCTTCTTTGCTTCCCTTATTTAGCCAACCGGTCCAGGCCTTTTCGTCAGCTTTCAGGTTATCAGCAACCGTTTCATTAAACCATTGGGGTGGCAGCGGTGTAGAAATGATTTTCTGAATATGCTGCTTTACTTTTTCTTTATTGCCAAAAGCGGTTAGTAATTCCTGCCGGGCATCTGTTGTCATAGGCTCTGCAGAGGGTGGAGAAGGTGCAAACAAGACAATACGCTGCAACCCTTGCGGACGAATAGCAGCTACTGCTACAGCAATTTTCCCACCCATAGAATGGCCAGCTAACGTAAAATTTTGTAGTTGTAAATTTTCTAACACGGCCAGCACTGCATCCCGGTTTTGGTGTACGGATGGTTCTTCTTTTGGTGCAGGCGATTCGCCAAAACCGGCTAAATCAATAGCAATACAACGATAACTATCGATCAATTTTTCTATAACCGGTTGCCAGGTACGACCCGACCCACCGAAATAATGTAAAAACACAATGGCTGTATCGCCTGCTTGTGTATCTGTGTAATGGAGTTGCTTCATAGTTATTTATACCAATACAAAACCGTGCAGTTTTATCGTTTGCTATGCACTGCTTTAGAATAGCGATGCAGTACATCAGTTTTAGAAAACTCAATATTGCAAAAAAATCAAAAGCACCTTATTGCACAGAACCGGTATTCAATTACTGATATTTGCCCTATGGAATTTCTGCAAGCGTTAGGCATTGAAAAAGAAAACAGCGGTGTATCTACAGGTCAAAAAGTGTTGGCCGGAAATGGCCCGCACCTCCATTCCTTTTCGCCGGTTGATGGAAAAGAAATAGCTAGCTCCGGCAGTGCCAGCAAAGAAGAATATGATGTGGTGGTAACGACCGCCGCACAAGCATTTGCCGAATGGCGCCTATGGCCTGCCCCCCGCCGTGGCGAAGTGGTACGGCAATTTGGAGAGGCATTGCGGCAACAAAAAGAACACCTGGGTAAACTGGTAAGCTACGAAATGGGCAAAAGCCTGCAGGAAGGCTACGGCGAAGTGCAGGAAATGATCGACATCTGCGATTTTGCCGTTGGCCTTAGTCGCCAGTTGTACGGCCTCACCATGCATAGCGAACGGCCTGGCCACCGCATGTATGAGCAATGGCACCCATTGGGCATAGTTGCTATTATTTCAGCCTTCAATTTTCCCGTAGCGGTATGGAGCTGGAATGCAGCTTTGGCCTTGGTCTGCGGCAATGTATGCATCTGGAAACCATCAGAAAAAACACCGCTGTGTGCTACCGCATGCCAAAAAATACTGGCAGATGTATTGGCTAAAAATGGAGTGCCCGAAGGCGTTAGCAGCCTGCTGCAAGGTAGTCGGGAGGTTGGCGAATGGCTGAGCAACGACAGCCGCATTGCACTGGTAAGTGCTACCGGCAGCACCCGGATGGGCAAAGCCGTTGGAGCAGCCGTTGCGGCCCGCCTTGGCAAAAGCCTGCTGGAACTAGGCGGTAATAATGCCATCATTATTTCGCAACATGCCGATCTGAACATAGCCCTGATTGGGAGTGTGTTTGGCGCTGTAGGTACGGCCGGGCAACGTTGTACTACCACCCGGCGCCTCATTATACACGAAAGCATTTACGAAATTTTTACTCAAAAACTGGTGGCTGCTTATGGGCAACTTCGCATAGGCAACCCGCTGGATGAACGTAACCATGTAGGCCCATTGATTGATACGGATGCGGTAAAGGCTTACCTGGATGCAATTGAACAATGTAAGCAACAGGGCAGCCAGTTTTTAGTGGAAGGTAATGTGCTACAAGGCTCCGGCTATGAAAGTGGTTGCTACGTACAACCCTGCATTGCCGAAGTACAAAACCACTACCCTATTGTACAACATGAAACCTTTGCGCCCATTTTATACCTGGTGAAATACAGTACGGTGGAAGAAGCTATTGCATTACAAAATGGCGTTCCTCAAGGTTTATCATCCGCTATCATGACGCTAAACCTGCGGGAAGCAGAGCAATTTTTAGGAGCGGCAGGTAGCGATTGCGGCATTGCCAACGTAAATATTGGTACCAGCGGTGCCGAAATTGGCGGCGCTTTTGGCGGTGAAAAGGAAACCGGTGGTGGCCGGGAAAGCGGGAGTGATGCCTGGAAAACTTACATGCGGCGGCAGACGAACACTATTAACTATTCCACTCAATTGCCATTGGCACAAGGCATTCAATTCGATTTGTAGTAAATAAATTAGTTTTGCCTAAAACTAATTTATGACCATTGAACAGGAGCTTAAGATGAACACCTTTAAAAGTGAACAAATAAAAGCCCAACTCAACATCCTGTTTACAGCAAGCTGGCTTAGCACTCATGCTGCCACTGTACTAAAACCTTACAACCTTTCGCAGGAGCAATTTAATGTACTGCGCATATTGCGTGGACAGCAGGGAAAAGCTATTTGTCAGAAAGAAATACTGGCCCGGATGATAGACCGCAACTCCAATCTAACATTGATAATCCGTAAGTTGATAGATAAGAAGTGTATAGAAGTCTTACGCTCTGAAGCAGATAAAAGGGAATACCAGATTAAGATTTTGCCAGCAGGCTTAGAAATGCTTATAAAAATAGATGCAGAAATGGATAAGCCTGAAAACAACTTCATCAACCTTAACCCTTCCGAGGCATTTCATCTAAATGCGTTATTAGATAAGTTGCGGGAAGGTTAAAAAATTTTATACAAATAGTTGTAGGTATAACTATTTTCACTTTCTTTGCAGTGTCGAAACATTAATCTTAAACAAATAAAAAATAAAACCATGGCTACTACCACCTGGAAAGTTGATCCTACGCACAGCGAGGTTCAGATTAAAGTAAAGCACTTAATGATTACTACCGTTACCGGTTACTTCACTAAGTACGGTTTAGAAGTAGAAACAGAAGAAGAAGATTTTACAAAAGCAACAAAAATTGAATTTTCTGCCGACGTTGACTCACTGAATACCAATAACGAACAACGGGATACGCACCTGAAATCGCCTGATTTTTTTGATGCTGCTACTTACCAGAAGCTCACTTTTAGTGGTAAAGGTTTTGAAAAAAGCGGTGATGACTACCTGTTGCATGGCGACCTGACTATCCGTAATATTACTAAGCCCTTCACTGCCAAGGTTGATATGGCTGGTGTTGTGGTTGATCCGTATGGCCAAACCAAAGCTGGCTTTACCGTTACCGGAAAACTGAGCCGCAAAGAATTCGGCCTTACCTGGAGTGCCGTAACTGAAGCCGGACAAGTGGTGGTAAGCGACGAAGTAAAACTGAGTGCTGACATCCAATTAGTAAAACAAGCCGTTGCTGAACCAGCAGCTGCATAATAGTCTCCTATAAATTTCAAAAAACAACTTCTTGATATTAGATGAAGAAAATCACTCTTATAGCTGCTTCTTTCTTTTTTGCAGCCTCCGTTTTTGCACAGACCGCCTGGAAGGCAGATCCTAATCATAGCAAACTCACTTTTTCTATCACTCACTTAGGCATTGCTGATGTAGCTGGTTTATTCAACAGTTTTGAAACGACCGCTACTGCTACCAAGCCAGATTTTAGCGATGCTGTTTTTGAACTAAAAGCGCAGGCAGGCTCTATCAACACACAAATTGAAGCTCGTGATAACCACCTGAAAAGTGCTGATTTCTTCGACGTGGCTACTTACCCTGAGCTTACTTTCAAAAGCACCGGCATCAAAAAAGCCGCTGGCAAAGACCACTTTACACTCACTGGCAACCTTACCATTCATGGCGTTACTAAACCTGTAACCATGGGTCTTTGGTACCGTGGTACTACTACCAACCCTATGAGCAAAGCCATTACTGCAGGCTTTCAGCTTACAGGCACTATCAACCGTACCGACTTTGGTATTGGTCCCAAATTTCCTGCACCTATGCTTAGCAACGAAGTGGCTATCAAAGCCGACGGCGAGTTTATTAAGCAATAAATACATGTTCTTTACCCAACCTTCACCGATAGTAAAAAAGCGGAAGATTCGTTTCTTCCGCTTTTTTGCTATTGGGAATTCCTGGTGATCGGGTTATTATTTTCGATTGGGTAACAGACTTAATAATAGCTGTTTAAATCGCATTTGCCCATTGCCTATTGCTCCTTCCCCTTTGCCTTTTGTTTTTTCCCACCTTCTTTACCATACAATTTTTTAGCACCTGCCAGCAATTTCAAGAATTCCTGCTGGGCAGCATCCGTTGGCTGTGCAGCGCTGCTTGCTATGTTTTCTATCTCATCAAAGCCATAGCTTTTTGCAAAAGGACTTTTCCGCATTAGCTGGCCTAGCATTACTACCGAAGTAGCAAAACGTAATGTCGAATCAGCCTGGGCAAAAAGGGTTGGCTGCAAGGCTGCTTTTTCCCATTTATACTCAAAGGATCGTTTGCCCGGCTGCCGATATTGTAAACGGATGGTAGCCGCCAGATCCGCATTTGAAGTTTGTATTAATTGCTGCAAGTTGCCTTGTGGTTTTATTTCAAACATGGCCATCAGGCTGTGTCCACTTCCAATATCGCCACCTTGCAAGGTTGCCGTTGTATCGGCCAGGGCTGCCTGCGAATTATCAAAACCAATCAGCCTATATTCTTTCACCAGCGCAGGGTTAAAATCAACGCTCATCAGTACATCGTTAGCTACCGTAATGGCCGTTTGGGTAAATTCTTTTACCAGTACCTTTTGTGCTTCCTGCTCATTATCAAGGTAGGCGAAATTGCCTTTGCCATAGCGGGCCAGCGTTTCCAGTTTGCTATCTTTATAGTTGCCCATACCAACGCCCAGGCAGGTTAGATAAATGCCAGTATTGCGATACTTGGTAATAAAATTTTCCAACTCTTTATCGTCCTTAATACCTACGTTGAAATCGCCGTCGGTAGCCAGTATCACCCGGTTGTTAGCACCCGGCTTAGCCAGCTTTTCAGCCATTTGATAGGCCAGCCGAATACCGGAAGTACCGGGTGTGGTACCACCAGGCACCAGCGTTTCTATTGCATCGTTCAACTTCTGTTTTTCAGCACCTCCGGTTGGTGGCAACCATACGCCAGCCGTACCACCGTAGGTTACAATCGTCACGGTGTCCTGCGTCCGCAGGTTGGCTACCATCATCTTAAAAGCCGATTGCAACAAAGGCAAGCGGTTGGGCATATCCATCGAACCGCTATCGTCTATCAAAAAAATGAGGTTGCCGGGAGGCACTTTCTCCAGATTCATTTTTCGGGCCTGCACATTAATGAACAACAGCAGGCTTTCCATATTCCAGGGGCAGGTGCTGAAGCGGGTATCAATACTAAAAACATCTTTCCCTGTAGGTGGGTTAGCAAAGCCTAACGAAAAATAGTTCAGCATTTCCTCAATACGAATAGCCGAAGCAGGCATAATGGTTTGGCTATTAATAAACCGCCGGAGATTGCTGTAAGAAGCTTTATTGACGTTGAGCACAAAACCGGTTGAGGGAAAACGATTGGCATTTACAAATCCATTTTCCACCAGCGACCGGTAAGTTTCTTCATTGAATAATTGCCGGATAAAACCCGGATCTTTTACCAGGTTGCGGGTGAGCGACAGCAGGTATTGCCCGGATGATTTTTGCGGTAGCAAAACCGGCCACAATTGTAATACCGGTTTTTCACCAGTCTGTACCGCTACTTTCAGCGAATCGTACCCTGCCAGTTTACAAATAAGGGTATCCGTTTTTCGGGACGATGGTAATCTGAAAGCCCCAGCCGTATCGGTCTTCCCCGTTTTATTACTATGCTGCAGCCTGATCGAAACACCAGTTAGCGGCTGCTCAATATCGTTGGTTATTTTACCCGAAAAGAAATACTGGCCACAGGCAAATGCCGGCAGCAGACAAACAATCAGTATTGGTAGCAAGCTTCGCAAAAAGAAAAATCCGCCGCTTAATGGAGCGATGGATTTAGACTGGAAAGTTAAGAAGCTGGTGCCTCAGTTAGTTGATAAATTTCGGGAATGTTACGGCCCAGGCCATCATAATCGAGTCCGTAGCCCAGCACAAAGCGGTTGGGTATGGAAAACCCTACCATATCCGGGTTGATGGGATGTGTAGTAGCATCGGGCTTATGCAGCAGGGCGCAGATTTTAAGAGATGCCGGCTGCTGATGTTGAAGTTGTGGCAAAAACTCACTTAAGGTTTTGCCGGTGTCAATAATATCCTCCACGATAATGACGTGCCGACCATGAATATCGGTATCCAGCCCAATGGCTGTAACTACCTGCCCGGTACTCTTAGTGCCTTTGTACGATGCCAGCTTGATGAAACAAATTTCGGCTTTGATAGTAACCTGCTTGAACAGATCAGAAGCAAACATGAACGAGCCGTTTAAGATAGCAATGAACAGCGGCGTTTTATCGGCGTACTTTTCATTGATTTCCGCTGCCAGGCTTTTCACTGCTGTATCAATTTTGGCAGCAGTTAAGTAAGGTTCAAAGTATTTATCGTGCACTTGCATCAGGCTCATAGTGGTAGTTGGTTTGGCGGGGCTAAAGTAGCAGCAAGTGGTGCAAGCACAAAAAAGAATTCAGGTAAATGATAAAAGCGGAATAAATAGCATCGCTGGCATCCCCCCTTTGTTAAACAACCCTAATGCATCTTTCCTATTTCAGCTTTTCGCCCTATTTTTCCATATTGTAAAAAACTTATCTGTGAGTATGACAAGATTTAAGAACAAGCCCTGGCTGTTAGCAATTGCCGCCACTGCAATGGCATTACAAGTAAGTGCCATGCCTCCCAAAGTGCCTAAGAAAGCGATCAAGTACATCGACAAAACCAACATGGATGCGTCGGTGAAACCAGGCGATAATTTTTACCAGTATGCCAATGGCACCTGGCTAAAAAACAATGCGGTGCCTGCCAGCAAAACCCGATGGGGTAGTTTTGATATACTGCGGCAGGAAAGTAGCGAACGGATGCGTACACTGCTGGAAGAGGCTGCCGCTAACACCGGCAAAGACCGCACTACACAAATGATTGGCGACTTCTACGCCAGTGGTATGGATAGCGCTGCTATTGAGGCAAAGGGCTATCAACCTATACAAGCTGATCTGGCAAAGATTGCCGCTGCCAGTACCGTACAGGATGTCGTAAAACAAATGGCCATGATGCCTGCTATGGGCTACGGTGGTGGCTTTGTGGGTGTACGGGTAGGTGCCGACCGCAAAAATGTAAATAAGTACATCCCCAGCATTGGGCAAGGCGGCATAAGTATGGGCGACCGGGACTATTACCTGAAAAATGATGCCCGTAGCATGGCGGTACGAAATGCTTATAAAACGTATGTACAAACGCTATTTACATTAGTGGGCCAAAGCGGTACACAGGCAACTGCTAATATGGAAGCAGTACTACGTATAGAAACGGCCCTGGCTCAAGCCCAGTATAGCCGGGTAGAACTGCGTGACCCTTACAAAACATACAACAAGTACTCGTTACAAGAATTTAGCACTACCACCCCGCTGCTAAACTGGGGCACACTGCTGCCCATAATGCGGATTAACGGTGCTGACAGCATTTTAGTAGCCAACCCCAGCTTCATGAAAACAGCAGATTCCCTGCTAAGTGCTACGCCAGTAGCAGATTGGAAAGCCTATCTGCAATGGAATGTGCTGAGAAGCAGCGCCCCCTATCTGAGCAGTCCTTTTGTAAATGCCTCTTTCAAATATAACCAGGCAACTACCGGGCAAAAAGAGCAGACACCCCGCTGGCAACGTATGGCCGCCCTGATTGATGGTAACCTGGGTGAGCAACTTGGCCAATTATATGTGGCTCGCTACTTTAAGCCAGAAGCCAAAGTGCGGATGCAGGAACTGGTAAATAACCTGCAAACAACTTTTGAAGACCGCATTAACCGGCTGGATTGGATGAGTGCCGAAACTAAGAAACGGGGTATTGAAAAACTACATGCTTTTGGTAAAAAAATAGCTTACCCCGATAAGTGGAGAGACTACCAGGGCGTAGTAGTTAGCAAAGGTGATTTTTATGGTAATGTGAAAAGTGCCGATGCTTACGAGTACAGCGAAATGGTGAACCACATGGGCAAACCGGTTGATAAAACCCGCTGGGGTATGACACCGCCTACTATCAATGCTTCTTACAATCCCAGCAATAATGAAATCCTTTTTCCTGCTGCTATACTACAGTTTCCGTTTTTCGATTTTGGAGCAGATGATGCTGTAAACTATGGTGGTATTGGTGCTGTGATTGGTCACGAAATGACACATGGTTTTGACGACCAGGGCCGCCAGTTTGCTGCCGATGGAAACCTGAAAGATTGGTGGACAAAAGAGGATGCTGATAAATTTAAAGTGCGGGCTGATAAGGTGGTAAACCAGTACAACAACTTTACAGTGCTGGATACTGTGCATGTAAATGGCCGCTTGACTTTAGGCGAAAATTTGGCTGACCTGGGTGGGCTAAATATTGCCTATGAAGCCTTCACCAAAACCCCGGAATTTAAAGCCAATAAAGTGATTGATGGCCTTACGCCAACGCAACGCTTTTTCCTAAGTTGGGCTCAGGTATGGCGCAGCAATGCCCTGCCCGAAACACAGGCCCAGCTTATCCTTACCGATCCGCACTCGCCGGGCATGAGCCGTGCTAATGGCCCAATTGTAAATATGGATGCCTGGTACGAAGCCTTCAACATACAGCCAAATGATAAAATGTATGTAGCGCCAGCAGAACGAATACATATCTGGTAAAACCAAAAGCCCCTTTTCATTTGGAAAAGGGGCTTTTGGTTTTATAAGTCTATGCTATATGCATTGAGTACAAAGAATACTTATTTGATTGCAGAAGTAATGCAAGGCAACACAGCATCCGAAAAGGTGCTTATTAAATGGGGCTTTACCAAAGAAGGCCTATTGCGGCAGTGGATGCACTGGAACCATCAGCATTACGATATGACCATGTTTTCCCTTTTATAATCAGACCTAAAAGGTCTGAAAGGCGGTGATATATGATATAAATTGAGTGTTGTACAGGTTAATAAGATACGCTCTAATTTAATTGAGCAATTTTCTCTTTCTAGTTTAAGAATTCACTATAGTTACAAAAAACAGAAAACTAAGAATCATTCATTTGTTATAGTCATTCCACTACAATAAATGTATTTTACCTAAAATACATTTAAATGGCTACCTATTATCGCTTTCAAAACGAACAGCCACAGAGTGGTGAGGTTGTACACTGCTGGAAGTCTTTAGAAGACTTAAAAAAGTTTGCTTCCATGATGCGTATGCAAGACCCGGATTTTCACATGATGAAATTCTGGCAGGTAGAAGGTGTTTTTGTAAGGAATGATGAAGATGATGTTGAAGTAAGAGTTAGCTACGCTAAACAGATTTATCTTAAGTAAAGAGTAGAATCAATCCTTCCTCATTACGAAGATAGCTCCCTAACCTGCCGGGCAGTATTTGTCCGGCCAAGCAAATTCATGCCTGGAGAGATTGCCACGCATGAGGTTGCTTTGGTTTAGCCTGTCCCGAACTTATTTCGGAAATCCCTCAAAGACAGGAGTACAAACCACAATGAATCCTGATTCTCAAAAGAACTTATTGAAATGGGTTCTTTTTTTCCTTCCCGTATACATTTTTTCATGCTAATTAGCGTTTAAACCGAACGGCAATCCAATTAATTCAATCAATCCAATTATGAACTATGAAAACTGGCAGTACCACGAATCGAAACTGCCAAAAGATGAAACCGAGAGAAAGAAGCTGCTGGAACAGTTAGCTGTACAATTTAGAGAAGAACTATTGGCCAATGAAGCCGCCTGCCACTGGCTAAGCCAACAAAAAGAAGAAAAACGGGAGTATTTCATTAAAAGTTATATCGACAAAAAAATACTGGTGATTGATGCTTCCAGCTATTTCATTAGCAAAGCTGAGCAGGTGCCCGAACTACGCTTTCGGGAGGAAACAGAAAAATCGCTGGACCTGATTTTACACAAAAAACTTTTCAATCTGCAATGCCAGTGGCGGGCTGGGAATATAGAGTTGCCGGGCATCAGCATTTGTTTCGATTTTATTTGCTGGGCGCAGGATATACGCAATTGTCCTTTTTTGGATCCCATCACAAAAGAAGAACTGGAACTGCTGCGAACCTTTGTGCTGATAGACAATTTTTGGCTGGATAGCAGTATTGACGAAGATGGCGTAGCCAATCGCATTTATGAAGAAATAACTGAACGCAACGAACAAGGGCAAATAGATATGATGCCCAACTGGTTTGAGTATTACGACCAGTGCATGGGTACTGATACCTTGGTAATGCTACCCAATATAAGAGGCGAAAAAGAACAAAAATACCTGGATGCAGTTCGCAACAAAAACCGTTCGGAACTGGCTGGGCAGGCTGTTACTCATATCCCTTATACACCTTCAGATACTATTCATAACTACTACGACGATTACTATAGCCTGGCTTGCTGCTTTGATGATGAGTACTACAAAACCCTGCTAAAAGCGGCGAGAGACGAAGAGTCGCTTGTGAACCAACTGGAACACCAGGACCAAACCTGGGACGACTATAGCCACCTGCTAACCAACATACCCAATCTGCCGCCTGTAAGAGGTGGCCTAAGCTGGCGGCAGGCACTGCGCTGGTGCTACCAAGATTATGTAAGTAGCGTTATTTACGAAGACCTGCCCGTAGTATGGGAATCGTATATGTTATACCGCAGCATGGGCATACAAACCACATCTGCCAACGCAGCTTACATCGACATGCACAAAAACATGAGAGAAGATGTACTGAAGCGTATACTGGATGGCCGGGAACTATTAGGGGAACCTAGAGATTTGAATTTTTAAGAAAGAGTTTATTGTACTGTTGATTAAACGATTTGAGCGATACTGGATTGTGTCGCTCAAATCGAAATTTGGAAGGCAAAAAATTCAGTTAAGAGTGTACTTAGTGTAGTGGTTGCAACGCAGTTTTAAACCGCTACACTTTCTTCTTCCGGCTGCATGTGTTTTACGGTTTTCACGTATCGTTTTAGAGCATCTTCCAGGTAAGGCAGCTTCACTCTTTTTTCTTTCGGTAAAAGTTGAATGATTCGCCGGGCAGGTGGCTCTTTGGGTGCTTTAACCTGAATAAGATTTTTATCAAACCCACCCCATTCAGCCACTTTCGTTGCCAGGTAAGCTTCGCTAATGCTGTAGGAATTAATCATACTGAAAACGCCGGATTCATTGTCGAGTAGCCAATCAAGCCCTATGTGCAATACATCGGGTACATAGGTAAAAGAGGAGTACTTATTATTGGAAACAACTACCGCTTCTTCCTGCTGTAAACTTCTGATAGTTTGGTTTACAAAACCAGTTTCGTCCCAAGGGCTAAAGAGTTTTCCAGTTCGTATTAGTAGGGCCGCAGCATTTGCCTGTAGTATCGCTTTTTCCAGGGCCGATTCTGCCGAATCGTAAATACACAGATGCGTTGTTTTATTGTTTTCCCCGAAGAGTAATTCACTTGTTTGATGACTAGCAGGTTCCGGTGAAAAACAAACTAGCTTGATGGTCATTTGCTTGCAAGTGGCAGCTAACATCAGCGCTGCGTTTGTAGCTTGCGATCTGTTTCGTTTTACTATTTTATCTACTGCGTTGTAGCCTTCAATATGTATTACCGCCCAAGGATTATGCTCCTGCAATAAAGTGTCTATTGTACGTTTATTAGTCAAGTCAACATCTTGATTGCTGATGAAAACAAACGGCATATTTCGTTCGTAGCAAATGTGCTGTAGCCCTATGCTTAGCAGGCCTTCTTCTCCTGTAATTAGCAGCGGTCTTCCCTTCAGTGCAAGTTGTTTTCCATCGGTAGCAATAACTTCTGTAATACCATAAAAACACCGGATGTCTCGTTTCCACCAACCATCGTATTTCAGCACCGGATGATTGTAGGCTCTCTTTCCGGTAAGCGATTGCAGCAAACGGGCAAAAGCAGTAGGTTGTGGGTAACCAGTGGTTACTTTAAAGGCACCTGTTTCATAATTGCCTCGTGGTTCCAGCATCAGTTTATCCCAACCATAGGTACCAAATAAGGCCCAGGCAGTAATGGCACGTATATCAATGCCTTCTACACGCAGTCTATTTACTGTTTGCCACATTTCTTTAACCCATCGCATTTGTTCATCACGGGTGCAATGCAGGTGACATTCGGTTACGGCTATCGGTAATTGCAGGTATTCATACGCCTCTTTCAAAAGTAAGTGTGCACCAAAGTCTTCATTTAATGAAATCCGTACTCTTTCCAAATCAGCAAAGCGGTGTCTGCCATTACCACTATGATTAGTATGCGGATACTTATCTACATCCTCATCCAGATAACGTTCGGAGGTCATGTAGTAATTAAGACCACATATATCCGGCACACAAGGGTTCTGCAAAAAGTAATTTAGTTCATCTGCCGCAAGTCCTACTTTTTGAGTAAGATAATTCCACAACGGATGTTGCTCATTTACTTTACCGCATAGCAGATCAAACGAAAGCCAGCGGCGTTGATTATCAAAATCAGCCTGGTATTGCAATAATGGTGTGCTATAAGTTTTACCTAAATCCTCTGTTTGTATCAGCCGGGCAGCAGGGTTTATTTTTCGGATAGCCTGCATAGCCATTACAGTTGCTCTGCATTCGCTCAGCAGTATTTTATAAAAATGAAATTCGTCATGTGTATGCGGATACCAATGTCCGTATAAGCCGCAAAATCTGGCTGTGGTTAGTGGTTCGTTTACAGGAGTATAATCTGTAATCCAAGGAAATTTTTGAGCTACTTGCCCTGCATATTCCGCTAATGCCTTCTCAAAGCTGCCATCGAAAAAATTGACAAACTTTGGCCCGCTACCATGATGCACCAAACCTGTAATAGGATTGATTCCATGGCCTTTTAATCTCAGCAAATTCTTTTCAGTAAAAGACCAATCAATAACAGTGTCTTTTTGTGGCTGATGCCGCTCCCACAATATGGGATAGCGAAGTGCTTTAATGCCCAATGAGGCAATTGTATCTATGTCGTTTTCCCGATAATAATGCCCCGTATATTCTAGCTGATCATGGTAGTTATCTCCTACTCTATTCAGTGTGTATTCGATACCGCCCCAAACTTCAATCTCACTTTTCACTTGTATCATTATCTACTACTATTTTATTGATAAATTACTCTCTAATCCCTTTGGTTTAAAGCTGTTGAGAGCATCAGTAAGCTGCTGTACTTTATTACTTTCCACTTTTCCTTTCAGGTATATAACACTATCTTTTGTAATGGCTGCTGCACCAGCATAGTATTGCATGGTACTGTCCACACTATGCCGCAGCAGGTCATCTGTTCCTATTGTTACCGGAGCAATAGCTATGTTGTTTATTATCCCTTTCACCCGAAACGTACCCTTCACTTTTGTTTCCACTGCATCTTTCGCTTTTTGCGTAGGACACTCACCATTAAGTGTTACAGTAGCCTTATCCACTGTAAAGTATACGCCCTGAAAATCTCTCTCTACCATTGCTTTTGCTGTCAGGTCGGCTTTAATGGAAGTATCTTCATCTTCATTACAAGCCACCACCCCACAAAACATTATAGCAGTTAATAAGAGTGCTATCAATTGTGATCCTGCTTTCATACCTAATTCTTTATTATACATAACTCGGTGTGCTGAAACTGTTTTGATGATTTATTTTTCTTTCTCTTTTTCTACAACTGCTTTTGTCCAATGACTGGCTCCGCAATGAGGGCATTTACCTTTTTCGTTTGCTGGTACAGCGTCTGGTTTTACATCGCCACATTCTACACAAATTACTGTGTCTGTCTGCTCCGTCATTTCGGCTACAAATTCCTTATCCCAATCGGGTAGCAGTAGCAAACCTGGCTGCGGTTCCTCATTTTCAATAACGGTGAACGTACCGCTGGCTTCGATGTACATGCGTTTTACCATGCCCAATTGAGTCATGTGTTCGAAGCGTAATTGTGCAAAAAGCCGCTCTCTTGTAATACGGGCATCTGTCATGTTTTTCAAATTCAGTATACCGTTTTCTACCAGAGCTTCTTTGCTGCCCAATACCGCTTTTTCAAAGCTTCGATTTCTAACAGCCAACCACGAGAAAAGTCGGGTAAAAACAATGATGATGAAGGTGATGATAAACGCTGCCAGCATTCCGTTAGAAGGCGATAGCAGCGGCACACCAATAGCCGAACCTAATGATACAATAGCACTCAGTTGCAACCTGCTGGTACCAGGCACTACTCTACGCCCCATTAATCGCATGGTAATAACTAGCAGCAGGTATACTACAGCGCCTCTAATAATTAATTCAATGTAAAATTCAGGTGGTACGGGCCCCAGGAAAATTCGTCTCCAGTCGCTCAGCTTTATATCTTCAGGCTTCATTAGTTGCTAGTGCTTTTCGAGTTTTGTAAATAAGCATTTGTCCAATCCTGTGATTGGCATATCTCACAGTTTTCGTTGTCCCTTTTTGTAGATTGCAGATGGCCGCAATTACAACAGACTTTTTCATTGCCAGGGGCTACTTCCTGTAGTTCTTTTACTATAGGGTCAGTTGTAGGGAAAACAGCCAGGCCGGGCATCGGCTCATCGGCTTCGTATATATTTAGCGCTCCAAAAGCTTCTAGATAGGCCCGTTTTATCTTCCCTAGGTTCATTATCTTTTTCTCCCGTAGCATGGCAAAGAGTTGCTCATGAGATACATCGGCCTTCTTCATTTCTTCCAGGTTGATTACCCCATCTTTTATGAGGACACTCATTTTACCAACCGTCAGGTGTTCCATTTTTTCACTTTTTACTGCCCATAGATTCAGCCCTCGCTGAAAAATTAACGCAACTACCAATATGATGAAACCATATAAAATACCCTTATCGGGTAGTTGCATAACCGGCGATACAATGGCACCTAACGTCATCATAACGGCTAGTTCTACCAATGTTACTTGTCCATTCATCCGCTTGCCTAATAGTCGAAAAGCTATTAGTAGCATCAAGTAAATAATAACGGTACGGATAGCGGTTTCTATCATAAAGTTGTCTGGCGTGGTACCAAATAGCCACCGGTGTATATCGCCTATGTGAATTTCCTCTTTCTTCATACTTCTGTGTTCAACTTGTCGTTGCAACATAAATTCAAGCCAAAAGCAGCCAAAAAAGGTTAACAGATATAACGAAGGTTAATATTGGCTGGAACAGTTCATGTAAAAAAAGCATGTAAACTCTGCCCAATGCAGATGGATAAAAGTTTAAAAATGAGGCGATTGGAAGAAGTTCAATAAAGATTCTATAGCCTGACACGGTCATAAATGGTAGAGAAAATTATATATGGTTATGGATAAATTAGTTGTGATAAGGCTAGATTATTTGTGGAATTCAATGCTCACAAAACCACTTATGAGCATTAGCCATTTACAGCATCAAGTACCTGATGCGTAATCAAAAGGTTAATCCAGACTTGTGAATGCTTCAGATTTGCAAGTATTTTAGTTGGATATAACTTTCTTTATTAGCTGTTTCAGACCGCTTTCGCCAATTATTTAACTACAAATGGACCTGCCAAAATTGCTTCTTAGCAAGTATCAACAACTATCTTTGTCTATCAAAATTGTTGATACAAGTATGGAGGATGTATTAAGCCCCTCTCCGCTGGAAACTTTAAAACATGTACCGCTGGGTAATGCCCGGCAAGGCGAAGCATACGCCCCCTTTCCGTTGGATGAAAACAGTTATCGCAAGCATTTCTATATTGAAAGTTATGGCTGTTCTATGAATTTTGCTGATAGTGAAATTGTAGCTTCTATCCTGAATGAAAATGGATTTGGTGCTACCCGCAATGTAGAACTGGCTGACTTAATCCTAGTTAACACCTGTTCCATTAGGGAAAAAGCTGAGCAAACTGTTCGCAAGCGCCTGACAGAATTTCGCAAACTAAAAGAAGCTAAACCTGGAACGCTGGTGGGTGTATTAGGCTGCATGGCTGAGCGATTGAAATCTAAGTTTCTGGAAGAAGAAAAGTTAGTAGACCTGGTAGTTGGGCCTGATGCTTACCGTACCCTGCCTGGCTTAGTGGAAGAAGCTGAAACCGGGCAGAAAGCAATAAATGTACTCCTGAGCCGGGAGGAAACATATGCTGATATTGCCCCGGTGCGGCTGAACAGCAACGGCATTGCTGCTTTTGTAAGCATCATGCGGGGGTGCAATAATATGTGCAGCTTTTGTGTAGTACCCTTTACCCGTGGCCGTGAACGTAGCCGGGATGCGGCTAGTATTATAGCGGAATGCCAGGCGTTATTTAATCAGGGATATAAAGAAGTAACACTGCTGGGGCAAAATGTAGATAGCTATCATTATATAGGCAACGACAATCAGGTTATTACCTTCGCCAGCCTTCTTGAAAAAGTAGCACTTATTTCTCCCTTATTGCGGGTTCGCTTCAGTACCTCTCATCCTAAAGATATTACGGATGATGTGCTGCATACTATGGCGAAGTATGAAAACATTTGCAAGTACATACACTTACCGCTACAAAGTGGCAATACCCGTGTGCTGCAACTCATGAACCGTACCTATAGCCGGGAATGGTATATGAGTAAGGTTGATCGCATCCGGCAAATACTACCCGGTTGTGGGATTAGCAGCGATATTATTGCTGGTTTTTGTACGGAAACAGAAGAAGAACACCAGGATACGCTTTCTATTATGGAACATAGCCGCTACGACATGAGCTATCTGTTTTTGTACAGCGAACGTCCCGCTACGCTGGCAGCCCGAAGATATACAG
>CAXTDG010000005.1:0-20421 GCA_964242675.1 uncultured Chitinophagaceae bacterium | reverse complement strand
GCATACGACCATACTAGATATCCGAAATGAAACCGCTTTTTCGATTCCTGTTCATCACCTTTCTTTTTTTCCTTTTCAAATTCCTCAAATGTCTCATCAAATTTCTCCGGTGTTAATACCCTATTTATTTTAAATGTTGTCTGTGCAGCATTTTTTTGCCTTTCAAATAAAAGGATAGTATAATTTTTATTTGGGAAATAAGATTTGCGCTCGTTTACGATTGCTGCCAGCTGATCATAATCGTATATTGCTGTGCCAGAGTAGCCTTCAAGCCGCACCGGATCAAATTGGTTCCCATCCTGTATTAGCTCGCCAGTTGCAGCATCTCTCAACCAGTTTTGTATCCTAGCGTACAAATCTTTTAACTGCTTATTTGCGTACCAATCTGCCATGTTTCCACGAATCAAGCAGAAGGACGGTGGCCGACCTTTCTTGGCAACATAAAGATGTGCTAGATTATCTTTAGGAAAATCAAGCCTGTCTGTATAAACTTTGGGGGGAGTTGATGGGTAATCAGAAAAGTTTATTACTATAAGAATCTGCTCAATTGCTCTGATATCTATGTCTTCGTGATTTCCTAGCGGAGGTAAGTCAACAGAGACTTCAAGAGCGATTGCGACATGTTTTTCATCCCATATATATAGATTTAAGTCTTCGCTTCCGGTAATCCTTTGAAACGCTACTAATGATTCAGCTAAGGATACATTAGTTATCTCCTGAGCAAATCTATCTAAGGAAGCACTATATAGGTTTTGATCCATAGGTTGAAGGAGTGTTTACTGCACCTAAAGACGAGCCACCAGTTGTAATTGCTGAACCTTCGGCTTTCTTGGGAGGCATTGGGCCTTGAGAACTTATTTCATATATTATGGGCTGAGGCGTTTTACCGCTTTTATTTGCTGTGGCAGTATTCAGAAAATTACTCGCACCAACTTTACTAACATACTGTTCTTTGGCTTTGTAATGAGGAGGATTGTCTTTATTATTCAGAATTTCCTTACAGGAAGCAATTACTTTGGCATTGACCCTTTTATAATTAAGCATCTCGATTGAGGTTTTAACCGGAGTCGGATGATCCTCTTGCTTTGTGTCATTGAAGAAGGTCCATGAGCAATGGTGAGGCGCTATAAACAAGTCCCAGTTTAGTGCTTTTTGATTGACATCATTTTTATGCCTTTTGGTTTTTTCCAAGATAGTTGCCCAGGCATAGTGATCTGCATCGCCTCCAAACATAGCGAGTGTTGAAAAATCTGTTGCGGTAGCAGAAGACTTAAATCTAGCCTGGAAAACAACGCTAACTCTATTCTTGTCTACCTCATCATCAGTTAGGTGCTGTTGATAGGGAGAATGGATAAAAATTGAGAAGGTTTTTAAATCTCGGTTATTGAACCGTGTGATCACATCACCAGGCACCTTCCGTACTAAATTTAATCCATCTAAGTCTTCATTTGCATCATACCCAACAATCACAATACGATTACCTGCCAAATCCTTATCGACACTTTTATCTTGATGTAATTTAATGCGGCGTTTAGCTTCTTTGTTAAAGCATCTTTCATCTTCGTTTCCCGCAGTACCCATAACCATGGGTGAAAACCACAGAACGTCAATTAAGATTTCCTCTTTGTCTTTGTTAGACTTTTTGTAACTTTTTGGGTCCCCTTGGAAGAAATTGGTTTCAAATCCATGTAAGTGATCATCATCACCATGCGTAAGGACAAAAATGTCAGTGTAAGGGATGCCATCAACCTCGTTGACTTTCTTACGCTTCAATACCTTCATCAGATCAGCCTTTACATCAAACTGTTCCGGTGTAATGTTATTTTTACTGGAGTCTCTAATTCTACAATCAACAAGAATATGAGTATCATATCCATCTTCATTTACTGATATTAAAGTCTGGTCTCCATTGTCAACTGGGTAATGTTTAATAAAAGATGTTGCCATAAAAATATTTTTTAGACCTTCACTAAAACAAAGCCAAAATATTTAGCATAGCAAAAAAAGACAAAGTGTCATAAAAAACTTTTGCCTGATTATGTCTTTGTTATAAACATCCTTAATTCTGACAAATGGTTGAATTGTATTTATCCTTAAACAACGCTGAAAGGAATAAGATATATTACATAAAATAAAACTCACAGGCAAGAGTTTGTTGTAACAGATTAAAGATTCTCTACACCAGTAAAGAAGGGCTGTTTCATTTCATCAAGCATCTTACAACCCAATCGTCGCCGTCGTATAATAAAACCCACCAATGCTAGGCCCGCCGATAAAGGAGTAATAGTATCTATTCAGCAGATTAGTAGCGCCCAGTTTCAGGTTCAGGTGGCTTTTTTCAAAAGTGTATTGCACCTGTGCATCTACCGTGCTGTAGGCAGGTACGGTGCCGGTAGCCAGGCTGCTTTGCCATAGGTAATCTTTCTGCCAGCGGTAGTTTACATTAAAGCCCAACTGCTTCCATACTTCGGGGTTGCCAAAGCCGAGGTTGCATATCCAGCGGGGCGTATTAAAGCCATCTTCCAGGCCGTCCATCTGGTCTTTGCGGGCCAGTTTAGCTAAGGTTACATTTCCGGTGAGGCGGTAGCTTTTTACAAGGTTCCAGGCCACTCCTAGCGTACCGCCATAGTTATAGCTTACCGTTTTAGAATTGGTCCACAGACGGTAGCGGTCTTGCCCGGCGGTGGTGTTGAGGTAGTAGGGAATACTATCGGCAATTTTGGTGCGGGGTACATACGCTTCCACCTGCGCCATTAGGTTGCGGTACACATTGTAGTAAAAGTCCACATCTACCGTTAGCCGGTTTTGGGCAAAGCTGCCCCGGTAGCCCGCTTCCAGGCCTTTTACCTGTTCGGGTTGCAGGTAGGTATAGTTGTTCTTTTTCAGCAGGCTTTTGTTCTTCTCAATCGCTTGTGCCACGGTAAGGCCGTTGCGGTTTACATCGTTGGTATTAGCCGTTCTAAAAGCATCAATAGAGGTTCGCAGGTAGCTGTTTTCGAATATGCCGTTGCTCATTACCGGCAAGCCACCAACCCGTTTTACGCCACCGCTGTTGATATTGCTAAACGCCTCGAACAAGCTGGGGAAACGATAGCCCTGCTGTAGGGAGAAACGGAAATTGTGCTGCTCCACCGGCGAATACACCAGCGCCAGCCGTGGATTGAATTTGGCAGAGAAATACTGGTTCTTATCCAGCCGGGCCACCGCATTTATTTTCAGCTTACGGCCAAAGAAATATTGCGTAGCCTGCAGGAAGCCGCCCATTTTGCGGTAGGTCAGGTTTTCGCCAGCCTTTACGGGGTTGATGAAATAGTTACCATCAGGTATTACCACATACTCCCGGAAGTCGAGGCCATACATCAGCGAGAATTTGTATTTCGTCCGCAGGCTGCGGAGTGCCCTTTCCGAAAGGTCGTGTTGTATTTCGGCGTGGTACATGGATGATTTTACCCGCAGGGCGGCGCCGAGGTCCCAGTTGTTAATGTCACGGAGTTTATCAATCAGGGCATCGGTAGCGGCGGTGTGTGGCTGCGGACGGCCCGCATCAGCCTGCGTACGGGCAGCGGTAAGTGCAGCTGGTACGTTGCCTCCATTGTTACCTACGGCAGCGTTGTAGGCAGTGGTAAAATCCCGGAACCATACGGCATCGGTCTTAAAGCTGCGGTCTACATTTTCGGCCATTGAGCGGATATTGTAGGATTTGCCGGTGTTCTCAATATTCACATACAGCCGGGCCTGTATATCAGCCGTTTTAAAAGTAAGACTGTGCTGCTGCGTTACATAATCATCCAGCCGAAAGCGGTTGGTGCGTTGGTAAATGGTATTGGTATTCGCCAGCCGGCCCGTATAGCTCAGGCTCATGTCTTTATTAAACTGATAGGCCAGCGTAAAGTCGCCCTTGTAGTTTTGCAGGTCGTAACTGGCCATGTCTTTTTCGGCATAGCCGGTGCGGCTTACCACGTATTGCTTGCCACCCAGTGTAAGCGTTTGACGGTTGCTACTTTCATCAGCATAGTTATTTACCCGGTCGGCGCCGGGATTCTGGTCGCCAGTAAGGTTTACAGAAGTATTAGCGCTGGGGTTCAGGTCCAGCCGGTTATCGGCATACCAATCGGTACCACGGGTGTACACACCATTTATCTTAAAAGCAAATTTGTTCCAGGCCTTTGCGTAGCGGATGGAAGTTTCAGAAAAAATAGCGGCGCTACGGTTATAATCGCCCAAATGGTTGACACCGGTTTTTTGCGAAATGCTTAGTCCCTGGTGGTGAAAAGGGTCTTTAGTAATGAAGCTGGCCGTACCGTTAATGGCGTTCATGCCATAGAGTGCCGAAGCCGAACCGGGTAGAATTTCCACGTTCATTACATCGAGGTCGCTGGGGCCGAGGGAATTGCCCATGGGTGCGCCAATATGCGGTGCCTGAATGTCCATACCGTCCACCATTTGCACAAAGCGTACGTTGGTGGTATTAGTAAATCCACGGGCATTAATGACCTTAAAACCGAGGCTGGGCGTAATCATCTGGATGCCCTTTACATTTTCGATGGCATCAAAGAAGGAAGGCTGGCCGCTATTGCGGATGGTGCCTGAATCCAGCACTTCAATACTTACTGGTGATTGCACCCGTTTCTCCTGCTGGCGGCTGGCAGAAACTACGACGGAGCCAAGGTCAGTGGGTGTTTTATTTAAGGTGCTGGTATCTTTAAGGGTAGTGTTTTGTGCCTGTGTGAGAATGGGGAACAGTAAAAGTAATACAGGGTAAAAAATTTTACTCATGGATGCGGTAGTTAGATAAAGATTGTTGTTGCGTGTCGCAACAGCAAAAGGCGTTCCTGTATGAGGAGGTGTTTGATTGGCGACAATCTTTGTTTTATTCTAGCAGCTAATTAAAGCTGAGCCACCGGTTCAGAGATCCGGAAAGCCTGCGAAGAAAAAGGTCAGAGAACCTGCAGGAGAGAAAAGACGCTAGCAGCAAGCGGAATCTCTGGGAACTGTTTGATCATTTTATTCTTCAAAATAAACAGTCCTTCAATCATGTACTTATAATTAAATGAGGCTATGTATTGCAATTAAATTTTTATACTATTACTCCGCCTTTTTGAAACAACGATTGCCTCAACCTAGAACCCTGATTCCATATGAAGGAAAAAATCAGGCTATTTGGCTATTTCCTGGCCCGCTTTGGCTTTTGGAATGGCCTTAAGCTGTTATCCCAGTTCAATTTGGGAAGAATTAAAAACGTGAAACTCCCCAATATCAAACATTCTTTTTCGCTGCGGAGACGCACTTCGGACATTCCTACTTTTTACCAGGTATTCATCAACAACGAATACGATGTAGCCTTGCCCGAAAATGTAAAAACAATTATTGATGGCGGCGCCAACATTGGTCTCTTCAGTATTAAGATGAAAAATCTTTATCCCAATGCTACCATTATATGTGTGGAGCCGGATCCGGAAAATTATCAGTTGCTAAAGCAGAATGTATCGAAGTACGACAATGTATTCTGCGAGAACTATGGTATCTGGAATGCCGATACCCGGCTGAAGGTTTACGATAAATTCCACATTGGTAAGTGGGGAATGGTAGTAGAAGAAAGTATAACAGAAGGAACTGTAAACGCAATTTCAATAGATTCTCTGCTGCGCAAATACGGCATTGACCAGGTAGATATTTTAAAATTGGATATTGAGACCAGTGAAAAAATAGTGTTCTCTAATAACTACGAGCAGTGGCTGAGTAAAGTAAAAATTCTAATAATTGAACTGCACGACTGGGTAGAAAAAGGATGTGCCAGGCCCTTTTTTGAAGCCATTAATAAAACCTTCCCCAGCTACCAATACACTACGCATGGAGAAAATACCATCATCCGGAATGATGCACTAAATTAAACAAGCTTAGGTAGTATAACCCCGTTGAGGAATGCAGGATAAAAGAAAATATTTCTAAACCCTGGTTTAAAAACCAGGGCTAATTATAATGGTAGTTTTTCAAGCTGGTAAAAACAACGAGAATATACTTCTGACAATTTATAAGAAATCCATGCTGTTTGCGTAAAGGCTTAACATTAGTCATATCTTATTGATAATTACTGGCTCCTGCTCAATGGCACAGTTTTTATGTCTGATGTCTGCATCAAACGCCATTATGAAAAGTGAACATCTCTTTTTCATTGAGTTTGTCAAATTTGATTAATTCTCTCATCATTACCAGGAGGGTTCTTAAGCGAAGCAAACTCATACTTAGGGAGATTGTTGCTCTTGAGGTTGCTTCGGCAAGAACCTCGCAATGACAGGAGTTTTCTACCTCTATCGCTTCGACCGCCATTTACAAACAATCAACAAAGCAATCTTTAATCAACAACAACTATATGAAAGCAGCAAGAATTCATGGGCCTAAATCAGTGACCTATGACACGGTGGATGATCCTGTAATAAAAGAAAACAGGGATGTGATATTGAAAGTGACGGCTACCGCTATTTGTGGCTCTGACCTGCACATTTATTCCGGCGGTTTGCCGCAGCCACGGCCAATGGTGCTGGGGCATGAGTTTATGGGTATTGTGGAAGAGGTAGGCTCGGAAGTAAAGAACTTAAAACGGGGCGATAGGGTAGTGGTGCCTTTCCCTATTGCTTGTGGTGGCTGCTTTTTTTGCAACCACGACCTGCCGGGCCACTGTGAAAACAGCAACCCCGAACACTACGGCCCGGAAGGTGGATTACTAACCGAAAAAGGCGGTGCCCTGTTTGGCTACACAGATTTGTATGGCGGCTATGATGGTGGTCAGGCTGAATATGTACGGGTGCCTTATGCCGACTATGGCCCCCGCATTGTGCCGGATAATCTAACCGATGAACAGGTGCTTTTCCTTACCGACATTTTCCCAACCGGGTATAGTGGCATTGATTGGGGCGAAGTGAAAGGCGGTGAAACCGTTGCCATATTCGGATCAGGACCGGTAGGTATAATGGCTGCAAAAAGTGCCTGGCTGCGGGGTGCAGCACGGGTGGTAATTATAGATACAGTGCAGTACCGGCTGGAGAAAGCAAAAGCTACCGCCAATTGCGAAACCATTTTGTGGGAAGACGGGCCTAAAGATGTAGTAGCCCAAATACGGGAAATGACGGGTGGCCGTGGTGCTGACGTATGTGTGGAAGCAGTGGGCTTTGAACCAGACCGTAGCCTGTTGGACAAAGCAAAAGCGGTACTGAACCTGGAAAAAGGCTCGCCTAAGGTAATAGAAGCTTGTATGAGTGCTGTACGCCGGGGTGGTATTGTGTCTGTGCTGGGTGTGTACCCCACCACCTACGACAACTTCCCAATCGGTCAGTTTTTCGATAAGGGCATCATCCTAAAAGGCGGGCAGGCACCGGCCCATAAGCATATTGATACGTTGCTGAAATATGTGGTAGAAGGCAAAGTGAAACTCGACGATATCATCACCCATCGCCTGCCGCTGTCGCAGGTAGCACATGCTTACAGCATCTTTAAAAACAAAGAAGAAGACTGCGTAAAAGTGGTGCTTGATCCGTGGAAGTAAATAATACTCTCGTCCTTGCGAGGTTCTTGCCGAAGCAATCTCAAGAGCAGCAATCTCCCAAAGTATGAGGTTGTTCGTCGGGCGGGAACCCTCCTCGCAGTGACGGCTGTAGACGCAATTAATTCTGACTTCTTGCAGTGATAGTATTGATTGACCTATAAACAAAAATCCGGGCTATGCAGTAGCCCGGATTTTTTATTACCACTACGCTACGCTGCTTTCATATACACATTTCTCCTTTTGGTAGCTTCTGGGTGGCTGGCGACAGCGGTGGTTTAACTTTACCGTATGTCAGCTACCTGGTACAAACGAAAATGGGTAATAGTAGCCATTCATGCCGCCGCATGGACGCTGTTATTTTTGTTTCCGGCCTTAATCGAAAAGACGGTTCATGATACCAAGCCGGAACCGGTGGTTGATAAGAACTTGTTTACGTATCTATCCATAATTTCTGCGCTGTTTTATGTCGTTTTCTTTTATGTAAATGCCAACCTGCTGATACCGAAACTGGTATATAAAAAACGAGTGTTGGTATACATTACCACGCTACTTATTATCCTGTTGGGGTTTATTCTTTTTCACTGGGCTTTCTCTACGTTTATCATTCACCTGCCCCGGTTCAATCCTCGTGTGCTTTTCAATGTTTTTCCGTTTGCATTTATACTGGCTTGTAGCACCGCTTACCGTACCATTCAGGATAGAATGGAGGCCGAAAATTTATCGAAAGAACGGGTAACAGAAAATCTGAAAACCGAACTGTCTTTCCTACGTTCACAGGTGAATCCGCACTTTATGTTCAACGTATTGAACAACATGGTTTCGCTGGCCCGCAAAAAATCGGATCTGCTGGAACCTTCGCTGATACAGCTTTCCAGCCTGCTACGGTATATGCTGTACGAAACAGATGAAGAAAAAGTGCCGCTGGAAAAGGAGGTAGACTACATCCGCAGTTATATTGATTTGCAACAGCAACGTTTTGGCAAAAAACTGGTGGTAAAGATGGACATGGATGCGGCCGATAAACCCTACGAAATAGAACCGATGCTGCTGATTGCGTTTGTAGAAAATGCTTTTAAACACGGCACCGGGATGATCCTTGATCCGCAGATAGATATTGCCCTGCATACCAATGGCAACCGACTACAATTTGTGGTTCGCAATAAGTACAACGATAGTATAGTAGAAGAGCGGGATAAGACCTCCGGCATTGGCCTGGCCAATGTAAAACGGCGGTTGAAACTGCTGTACGATGATCAGCATACCTTACTCATCAACAAAGCTGATGGCTGGTTTGTAACTTCGCTACAACTGAACCTGCATTAGTACAAACAGGCAATCATCAATCTTAGTTAAGTAACTTTAGAAATCGCCCTGGCTTGTATCATCAAATGCTGCAAATAAAAGTTCAAATTATTTACGTGACTGGGTATATAGTGCATCGCTTCAAATAAATACTACCTGCTTTAAAACACTAATTACATGCTACGCTGCCTTGCTATAGACGATGAACCACTTGCGCTGGAACTGCTGGAAGACAATATCAGCAAAGTGCCTTTTCTACAATTGGTAGCTTCCTGTTCCAACCCATTTGAAGCGATGGAAGTGCTGAAGCAGCAGGAGGTAGATTTGATTTTTCTCGATATTCAAATGCCGGGATTAACCGGGTTGCAATTCATACAAACATTAGCAAAAAAACCTTTATTCATCCTCATTACAGCATATGAAAAATATGCGTTAGATAGCTACAATTTTGATGTAGTTGATTACCTGGTGAAGCCGGTACCGCTGGAGCGTTTTATAAAAGCCTGCAACAAAGCGTGGGAGCTGTTCCAGCTAAAAAATAAAGCTACTGATACCGTAAAAGAAATCGCACCTGATTACATTTTTGTAAACGTAGAATATAGCCTGGTGAAAGTGGTGCTGGCTAATATTATGTGGATAGAAGGCCTGAAAGATTACATCAAAATTCACCTGCACAATACCACCCGTTTCATCGTCACCCGCATGAATATGAAGGACATAGAAGAACAGTTGCCTGCGGCCAAATTTTTACGCATCCATAAGTCCTACATCGTAGCGGTTGATTACATCACCGCCATCCGCAAAAACAGCGTTTTCATCAACGAAACAGAACTGCCGGTCAGCGAACATTACCGGGATGTAGTAGCGGCTATTACGGGAAGATAGAGCCTCATCCCCGGCCCTTCTCCTCCCGGAGAAGGGTGCCTCTTTATTATTTCTAAATTAATGGCACCGGTGGCTTTTTAAATCTTTTATCTCCAAAATTATTTGTGTGTGCAGATAGTAAAGCCTACTAACTGCTATTAATTAATAATGTCTCACAGAGGCACTCCCTCTCCGGGAGGAGAGGGAGACGGAGGGTGAGGCTTCAATTTCGTAGCTACATTTCCGGTAATTGCATCATTCAACCGTTTATCCGTCTTATACGAGGCAGTTTTGCAGTCTTAAGTTTTTAATTTATGAAACATGTATTTCTAATCACACTCAGCTTTCTATTTTGCCTGGCGGCTATTGCACAAATGCCGGGTGGTGCCAAACCACAAGGCGCTATGCCCAATATGGGCCATGTAACTGGTAAGCTGGTAGATAGCAGCGGCCGGGGCATTGCGGGTGCTTCCATATTGATTATGCAAGCCAAATTTGATACCCTTACCAAGAAAACAAAGGAAGTGTTGGTGAAAGGCGTTACAACCGGCAACAACGGCGAGTTCAACGTAGAAGAACTACCCATTATGGGTTTGAAACTGAAAATATCAGCCACCGGGTATAAAGAAACCGAGCAAGCGGTAATGTTCTTCGATCCTACAAAAAAACCAGAAGCCGGCCAAGCACCTGTTATGCCTTCTTTCGATAAAGATCTGGGTAAAATACAACTGAAAGGCGATGCCGCTCAGTTACAAGGCGTAGTGGTAACCGCCACTATTCCTACCATGAAAATGGACATTGATAAAAAGGTATTCAATGTAGAAAAAAATATAACCAGTGCTGGGGGAACAGCGGTAGATGTAATGCGGAATGTACCTTCCATTCAGGTAGATATTGATGGAAATGTGAAGCTTCGCAATGCAGCACCACAGATTTATGTAGATGGTCGCCCAACTACGCTGTCGCTGGATCAGATTCCTTCGGATGCCATTCAAAGTGTGGAGGTAATTACGAACCCTTCAGCTAAATACGATGCATCGGGCGGTAATGCCGGTATCCTGAATATCGTTTTAAAGAAGAATAAGAAAACCGGCTACAATGGTACCGTGATGGCGGGTGTAGATAGCCGGGGCGGTATTAACGGCGGTGGCAATTTCAGCATACGGCAGGGCAAGTTCAACCTAAGTGCCAATGCCATGACCAACATGATGCGTAACCGCACCACGGGTACTACCGACCGCCTGAACCTGACCAATCCGCAAACGCAGGTGTACCAGGACAATCTAAATAAAACAAAAGGTGGATTTGCATTTGGCCGGTTGGGTATGGATTACTTCATTACCAACAAAACAACCTTGTCTGTTTCGGCGGTAAAAGTGCATGGTCAATTTAAGCCCAGCGAAACCATTGACCTGACTACTGATAGCCTGTTGAGCAGCGGTATAAAAAGCAGCTACAGCCAGCGCTTGAGTAACAGCGAACGTACCTTTAATGCTACTGGCATACAGGCAGGTATTGTACACAATTTTAAAACCGATGGTGAGCAATGGACAGCAGATGCCAACTGGTTCTCAGGTAAAAATACCAGCGATGCCATGTACACCACCAACTACTATACAGGTAGCAACATTAGCCGTACGCAACTACAGCAGGTGCTGGGTAGCGGGCTAAACCGCTTCCTGACTATACAAACGGATTATGTAAAACCATTTGGCAAAAACACGAAACTGGAAACCGGCCTGCGGGCACAGTTGCGTAACCTGACCAATGACAACGAAACCTATACAGGCCTTACACCTGCTTTGCTTACAAAAGTTTCGACCGGTACTACCAATTATAAAAACCACGATAATGTGTACGCCGCTTATGCCAGCATCAAAAGCAGCATCAAAGATTTTGGTTACCAGGTAGGGCTACGGGCTGAAAGCAGCGATTACCAGGGGCAACTAATCAACACTAGTGAAAAGTTCAGCAATAAGTACCCGGTTAGTTTGTTTCCCTCTATTTTTCTGAGCCAGAAATTGAAGAACAAACAGGAGTTACAAGCCAGCGTTACCCGTCGGGTAAACCGGCCTAATTTCTTCCAGGTAATTCCGTATACCGACTATACCGATAGCCTGAACATTACACAGGGTAATCCTGCTTTGAAACCGGAGTTCACCAATTCATTTGAGGCCAGCTACAGCAAAACCTTTAAAGGAAATAACAACATCCTGGCATCGGTTTACTACAAGCATACTACTAACTTAATAACCCGCTACTTACAGCAGGATGTAAACCCTGCTACTGGTAAAACAGACATTATTAACACGTATGTAAATGCCAATTCCAGCTATGCTTACGGTGCTGAACTGACCAGTGTAAACTACCTGACTAAATGGTGGGATGTAAGCACTAACGTAAACGTGTATAATTCTAAAATCAACACAGACAACATTACCACCACTTCGCAAGCGGCCCTATGGAGCTGGTTTGGCAAAATGAATAACAACTTCAAATTGCCAGCAAACTTTGCTGTTCAATTGTCCGGCGATTACCAAAGCAAAACCAACCTGCCCATTACGCAAAACAGTGGCCAGCCTGGCCCGCCAAGTATGCAGGCACAATCGTCTTCGCAGGGTTATATCCGGTCGTTCTGGGGTGTTGATTTAGCGGTACGCAAAAGCTTCCTGAAAAACAATGCGGCTATGATAAGCTTGGGTGTCAGCGATATTTTCCGTACCCGTAAGCAGGACCAGTATTCTTACAGCAGCTATTTTGTACAGAATTACTATCGCTTAAACAATCCACAATTGTTCCGCCTCAACTTTACGTATCGTTTTGGCAAAATGGATTTCAGCCTGTTCAAACGTACCAAGCAATCCAGCGGTTTATCGGATGCTACGCAGAGTATGTAGTGATAAGTGATTACTCTAAATCTCGTCATTGCGAGGAGGGGTCCCCGACGAAAGTACGGGACAGGCTTTGCCCGACGAAGCAACCTCATTATCGGGGAGATTGCTGCTCTTGAGGTGGCTTCGGCAGGAACCTCGCCATGACGAATACAGCAGTTAATCTTGACCTCATACTTACTTTAGCTATTACTAAAAAGCCGGTTCACCAGAACCGGCTTTTTATTTTTTGTAATAAGAAATGTATTTTGCTTTGCCCGTTATAAATACTCGTTATGAAATCTTCTCCCAAACCATCCGTCATCATTTTCGATATCAACGAAACCCTTTTAGATCTTAGTCCGCTGCGCAAAAAAGTAAACAGCTTGCTGGATAGCAATAAAGGATTTTTACTCTGGTTCGAAATGCTGCTACATCACTCGCTGGTAGCAAATGAAATAGCAGATTATAAAGACTTCATCACCATTGGCGGTGCTACCTTAGAGATGGCGGCTAGGGTGTTGGAAACAGAACTGGATAGAGGCGACAAGGAAAAAGTAGCGTCTCTTTTTCAAAAACTACCACCGCATCCAGATGTAGAAAAAGGCTTGCAAAAACTACAAGCCGCCGGGCTGCGGCTGGCAACGCTTACCAATGCTACCACGGCTACACTAACCAGCCAGCTTGCCTTTGCCGGGCTGGATGATTACTTTGAATTGTCGCTAAGTGTTGACATCATCAAAAAGTACAAACCCTCTTTAGAAACCTACCGCTGGGCAGCGGCTAAAATGGGCGTAGCACCCGAACAGGTAATTTTTGTGGCTGCACATGGCTGGGATGTGGCAGGTGCCATGCAAGCGGGTATGCAGGCAGCCTACATTCAGCGCAAGGGGCAGTCGCTGTACCCACTGGCACCAGCGCCTGCTTTTGTAGAAAAAGATTTGGTACGGGTGGCTGATAGTATTTTAAAAAAGTACAAGCTAGGTTAGCTTTACTAACTCCAAATACTTCCTATGTAAATGAAAACAGGAGCCTTCTTGAAATGGAAGACTCCTGTTTCTGCTCATAAAGCATTAATGATTAAAACCCTACCCTGGCACCAATCTGAAACTGGTAGGGATTGCCACTAAGTGACGATACACCAGCGTTGGTATTTACGCTGTAGGTATAAGTTTTTGTAGTTTGGTTAAAGCCTCTAATCGTGTAAATATTCGTGTTACCTAGATTATGGTTTACACCCCATGTTTTGTTGATAAGATTGGTTACGTTGAACAGTTCAACAGACGGTTCGATGTAAGTCTTTTTACCAAACTTAATACGTTTGCTAAGACGTAAATCCAACGTGCTGTAAAATGGGTTGACACCACCATTGCGTTGTGCTACTTTACCGAAGCTATTGCGGATATATTTTTTAGCACCTTCTTCCACATTCGGATTATTCAGGATGGCATTAATTCCATCCTTCAGGTACTGTGGTGTAGCAGCATTGTTAGGGTCGTAAATGTAGGCCAGGTCGTTGCTGGCAACAAAGTCACCATTTACGTTTCCGTTTACAATCATGCTGTAGCGGGTGCCACTAATGCCGGAGAAACGCAGGCCTGCACTAATACCCCAAAAGCTGGGCGCTGTACCGTAGAACACCACCTTATGACGGAATTGATTATCGCTATAAGCCGTCTTGCTCAGGTCTCTTGGATCATCTTTCACCATTAGGGAAAGCGTGGCGGTATTGGCTACGTTACCGTTGTAAGAGGTGTTGTCTTTTGAATCATTCAGCGTGTAGGAGAAAGCCACCTGGCCATCTTTCCAATAGCGATAATCCCCATCAATTACAATGGCTTTCTGGTTTACTTTACTATCACTAATTAATTCCAGTACACGGCCTACTTTATCGCTCTTACGGCCTTTGGTCCAGTCGGCAGCGCCGTTGCTACCAATAGTGCTGGCAGGTACATATACACCACGATTGTCTTCCGCTTCTATACGGAAGTAAGGCTGGTCTAACATGTTGCGATCAACATACATATAGTTGTTACGGCCATACGTTAAGTAGCCGGTTACAGTCAGTCTTAAACGGTCGGAGAAGAAGTGGGTAAAGGATGCATTGGTTTTATAAACCACCGGCACCTTCGCATCTTTACCATTCATGTTGATAGTAATCAACTGCTGAATTCCCGGATTTTTAAACAAGTCTACACCCGGTGCGGATGCTGGGTTTTGGCGATATGCGGGGAAGTTTGGTGTAGGTACATTAGCACCGGTAATATCTACGCTCACAATATGGCTGCCATCAAACAACATATTATTAATCATAGCATACGGGTTCAGTGCAGAACCCAAAATACCACCGCCCACACGTACAATGTTTTTACCCTTTTTATTAATATCCCAGGTAGCCTGTACACGTGGTTGAATTTGCAAAGAAGCCAGTTTATTAGAAGTATTTAATCCTAACTCGTTGTATACTGTCTGGCTAAAATTTGCTTTCGTTAAATAATCAGCATAATCTACCCGTACACCGCCGGTAATATCAAACCCAGGGAACAAACTGGTTTGCAACTGAGCATAAACATTCGGTGCCAGAATATTCATACCCACATGCATATCAGGCGACGTATAAATATCTCTTGCATAGCGGTAAGGGCGCAGGCTATCAAAATTATTCAAACCTGTAAAATAGAAGCGACCATTGATTTCACTACCGTAAACAGAGTACTGGTTGGTGTACGTAACACCCCCACCAAACGTAAAGTGCAGGTTGTTGATATTGTAAAATAAATTGTCATTCAACTGCCACACGTTGTTGCGGAAAAAGTCGCCACCATAGCGCTGTCCACCAATTTGTATAGCGGTAGATAGCGTTGCGCCATCGGCAGCTTTCGATTCAATATTCTGCACAATAGCACGGGGAATATTATCGGCAGGAAGTTGCGAATTAGCAATCAGTTTATTCCACTCAATATAGTGCTGCACTTTCAGTTCATTCGTCAGTTTAGGATTCAGTACGGTACGTAGCGAAGCCATAACGCTATTGTTCCAGGATTTGCGGCTGGCGTACGATTCATAGGCATTAATAGCTGTGTTATCCCCATCGCTTTCGTGGTCCATATCATACACGAAATTGTCACGAATGGTTAGCAGGTTTCTGCTGTTCAATTGCCAGTCCAAACGCAGGAAACCAGCGTCGGTACTTTTTGGCTTGGCAAACTGTCCAAACTGCGGGCTATTAGCCACGCCGTATTTAGCCTGGGCAATGCTTTGGTATCTATCCAGCGTTGTACGAGTAACATTGAATATTTTCTCATCTGCAGCGGAGCGAACATCTGCTATGTACAAGGGTCGACTATCGGCCTGGTGATCCCACGCCATGAAGAAGTGCATCTTGTTTTTAATGATGGGCCCACCCAGCGAAAAGCCATATTGGTAGGTAGAAAATTGCTGATTGCGTTTGCTCCCTTTTAGATCATAAGGGCTACTTAACCAATTGGTACGGGCAAAGGTAAATGCACTACCACTCAGCGTATTGGTGCCCGATTTTGTAACCGTACTCACGGTACCACCACCGGCCATTCCATAGGTCACATCGTACTGATTAGTTACAATCTGGAACTCCCGGATAGCCTCCATAGAAATAGAGTACGCACCACTTGGCTGCCCGCCGGAAATAGTACCACGGGCCGCCATACCATCAATGGTATAGTTGGTGGCCGATGCCAGTTGGCCGCTTAGGTTTCCACCACGGCTCAACGGCGATAAATCAATGAGTGATGTAAAGTTTCTACCATTCACCGGTAGCTTGGCTATAGCCCTGGAACTAACCGATGTAGAAGCTCCAATTTCACGTACCCGGCTCTTTAACGTACTGCTTACCACTTTTACACTTTGCAGTTCTGTAGCCGTATCAATCAGGGTGAAATCTACCCGTACCAAGTCGCCCTGGTTCAGCATAAAACCCGTTTGTGTTTGCTCGGTAAATCCTACCGAACTTACATGCACATTATAGGGGCCGCCCAGTGGTAATTCTTTAAAAAGGAAATCACCTTTTTCGTTGGTAATAGTGGCCGTATGGAAGCCGGTAGATTCGTTTTTAATGTCGATGGATGCATGGCTGATGCCTGTGTTAGCAGCCGTTCGTATATGCCCGGCAATACCTGCACCGGCAACGCTTTGGGCCTTTGCTATATGCCCGGCAAAAAGTAGTAGCAATAGCAACGAAATGTTGAATTGTTTCATCGGTAGTCTTGGTTGTTTGATTGGCCGCAAAAGGATGAAACTGAGGTTATCGCATTGTTACCAGCACATTATGGAAATGTTAGCAGTAGCAAAAGCTATTTAATTACGCTGATAACCGCATTTGTGTGCAGCCTGGTATATATTTCTCTTTGTTGTCCGGTTTATATTGGCCTCATTTTATTATAGCAGTTTTGCCAAAGCCTGCAGCCCTGTAGCAAAGTGGCAGGCACCTAATTTTTAAAAATGAAACCATGAAATCGTTCGGTACTATCGGCCTCCTTTTTTTGTCCAACTCTTTTATGACGCTGGCCTGGTATGGGCATCTTAAGTTTTTCGGGAAGGATAGCAACCATGCGGCTACTGGGGTATGGGTTATCATCCTCATTAGCTGGGGCATAGCTTTTTTCGAGTATTGTTTCCAAGTACCAGCCAATCGCTTAGGTTCGCAGGAAACAGGTGGCCCTTTCTCGCTAGTACAGCTAAAGGTGATTCAGGAAGTAATTACGCTGGTGGTATTTGTCATTTTCTCCAAACTGGTATTCAACAACCTGCAGTTTTCCATCAACCATTTCATTGGTTTTGCCCTGCTGATAGCAGCGGTGTATTTCATTTTTAAAGGGTAATGAATTTCCCTGACGGAAGTAATACATTTTGCAGGATTGCTTTATTAAATGTTGTAGAAATGCTACCCTGTACAAACGATACTTGCCCTGACTGCACTGTAAACACAAAATCAAAAAGAGGCTATCCCTTTTATAGGATAGCCTCTTTTTGGTTTTAAAAAACGGTAAGACTATTTCTAATCCTTCACTATTTTCTGAACAGTAATGAGTTTGCTGCCATCCCACACTTTCAGCAGGTACATGCCTTTACTCATGTTGTCCATGTTTACCAGGCGGATATTGCCGGTTTGTAAGGTATTGGTAGCCACTACCTGACCCATGCCGGCTGGAACGCTTTTAAAGCCCATTTCGAAAAAGGATACCCTGGCTATTTGGTGCGGTTGCGAACGGCTTATAGCAACCTGAGTGAAGCAGAAGAAAGGCCATTTCTGTTTATCAAGCTCAATTTAAAGAATACCGAAATAGCCGACATCCTCGGCATAACAGCCGATAGCGTAAAGAAAACTCGTACCCGCCTGCCTAAGCGGCTGGAACTACCGCCGGAAGAACAAACAGACGATTTTAATAAGCGGTTTTAGGTATACTGCCCCATTTATTTTTGCCCAAACAACTAGCTCACACACTTTTCCTGCTGATTTTCCGTTTGTTGCCCTAAATCCAAATAATCGCCACCTGTACTACCAGGTGTTTTACTTACCCACTGCACCTCATGCACCGCACACTTGCCATATTATCCCTTGTACCTTATTGGCGGGTACTTCCTTTTCCTTCTTTCTGTTTTTACTTTCTATGGCTGCGGTATTGGTTGAATACTTACGGCTATTCATGTAGTTGTTTGTCCCTGCCTTTTGCTTCCGGCTGCCATTCCCCGCCGGGGGGCTCCTCTTTTTTGCAGCGCCCATCCTCCCGTGGGAGGGTAAACAAAAACTGCCATAATGGCCACCCTCCCGTGGGAGGGCGCCCCAAACAGGTGTGCATGGAGCACCCTCCTGCGGGAGGGTTAAAACCAACCACTTTTAATTTAGAAATTCCATTTTTATGATAGATGCCATAAAAGTTGCCGGATTGCGCAACAATGAATACACTCAATTTATTCAAAACTTCTTGACCGTAGTGCAGCGCTACGATGCTACCGCTTTGCAGGTGCAGGACGAATACAATAAGCTGCTAGCCCTTTCCAACAGTATAAAGGGTATGCTGAACGAAGGCAGCGGTAGTGTTATAACCAATGAACTGGTAGCACTAGATGCCCGCCGGGACGATGCCATCAACGGCATTATAGCGTTGATTAATGGATTTACGTACAGTAAGGAAGCGGCTAAAAAAGAGGCGGCCAACTTGCTCACCACCCACCTATCGGGCTTTGGCGTAATAGCGAGGGATGCCTACCAAAGCGAAACCAGTAAGCTGCAAAAAATAGCCGACGACTGGGCAAACAAAGCAGACCTGCAAGCTGCTGTAACCAGCCTGGGCCTGGCCGACTGGAAAGCAGAAATGATTGCTGCCAATACCGCTTTTGATGCCCGCTATGTAGACCGCTCCGTAGATAGTGGCTTGGCTAGCACTAGCGAGGACAAAGTATACAACAAGCGGCCAGAAATAAATGCGGCCTACTACGAACTGCGGGAGCAGATTGATGCCATGTACATTGTAAAGAAGAAGGTAGCGCCATGGTCAACGGTTACGGCGGCGCTGAATGGTGTTATTAAAGATTACAATGATTTGCTAGCCAGCCGGGGATCGGCAGATGATAGTGGTACTACGCCGCCTACTGTGTAAGTTTTTTATTGATTGTAAAAAGAGTTTGTACAGTGTACAAACCCTTTTTTAATACGACCTGTTTGGGGAAGTGTTTCATGGCGATGATTACACTTTGTGGGAGGAAACAATCGCCGGATAATAGATGTGTATGTTGATACCCTTGTGATGCCGGACAAAAAGAAAAAAATAGAAAACAGGCACCCTTTCAGGATGAGACATTGCCTTTTTTGAAATACGTATAGTAACTAACTACTATTGAGCATGTATAACATTAGGTAGTTGATAATCAGCATGCGATTTTTTTGGAATAGCAGCTAATAACAGTAATATTTGTGTTGTACGCAACCCTAACAGACTTCATAACCCTTAGCAGCTTTTGTTCATTCTTCATCAAATAAACTATATCACCAAGACAATTGACGGATAAAAATATTAATACTGAAAAATTTGACAGAGAAGCTGAAAGCCAAAGCTTAAAAGAAGTTGTTAGCAAATTTGACAGCGAAAAATTATTGAGTGATATTTCCGACTTATTAACTCAGATAGATTCGCCAGGCATATTATTGCATCCTTTTCAAGGACTTGATTCTCCTCTAAGACAACTGCTTTATGTTGCCAGCCTAAGTATTAGCTCAAATAAAGAATCTGTAATCTATGACAGAACACCAACAACAGAGGAATGGAAGAAAATAATATTTTATGTCATTAGAGCAAAAGCAGGATACTTTGATTTGTTCCTTCCCAAAGAGGAAGATGACGAAGTTGAGTATTACGAATTCTACCGGGTAGCTATGCCAGTATTCATGAATTATTTCAGTGCTGGCTCATTAAATTTTGAAGAACAAGAGATTGAAAGAATTGAAAGGCTCTTTCAGAACTTTGATATTGAAATTAAAAACAAATTCGGTTTGGGGGTTCAAGATTTTATTAGCATTTACAATCTAATTGATGAAGCATTCAATGACAAACTAAATAAGGTTTTTAACTTGATGAGAGATGATAACGATTGTAAAGAGTTCTGCAATAGACAAAAAGAGAATAAGACATCGCCGAGAGATTGGATTTATGAAGGTTCAAATAGTAACCTTAAAGAAGTAATATTATTTTTCAAAGATATTGGTGAAAAACATAAAATTGATAAAACCCTTTTATACGAGAAAGCTGATTCAAACAAAATAGATTTCTTCTTTGAGTTATTCTCCGTCGACAAAGTTCAAAAGAGCTTCTT
>CAXTDG010000004.1:0-22095 GCA_964242675.1 uncultured Chitinophagaceae bacterium | reverse complement strand
ACATTAGCCGCAGCCGCAAACAAAACCTGGATAAAATACGGCTGGAAGGGTTGGTAAAAGAACTGCAACTAAAGACCATCAAAGCTCACATCAATCCGCATTTTATTTTTAATGCGCTCAATAGCATTCGCTCTTTGGTAGATGAAAACCCGGCCCGGGCCCGTACTGCCATTACCGAACTCAGCAACATTTTGCGTAGCAGTATGGCTTCTGATAAAATAGAAACAGTCCCACTTAGGAAGGAGCTGGCTATTGTAAAAGACTATCTGGCACTTGAGCAAATTCGTTTTGAAGAACGCCTGCAGGTAGAAATGAACATTGACGAGGATACACTAAACCAGCCGGTACCCTATATGATGCTGCAAACACTGGTAGAGAATGCAGTGAAACACGGCATTAGTAAAATAATGGAAGGCGGGCATATCAGCATTAGCAGCGACTTTGTAAATGACAACCATGAATTGGTGATTCGCAATACCGGGCACCTCAACGGGTCGGCAGGAAGTGAAGGTTTTGGTCTGAGCAGCACCCGCAACCGGTTGAGCCTGTTATACGGTAGCCAGGCCGGATTTCAGATACAAGATATTGGTGATAAAGAAGTAGAAGCAAAAGTGATTTTGCCTGTTGTCTTGCCATAAGGCATCAATCATGAATTGGCCACTGTGGATGCAACTTTTCGACTTTTCAAATGGCGTTCTTTTTTAATTCCTGTTTTCAACCTGTTCTAAATAACCAATCAAAATAGAATCAAACCAGCAATTAATCGCTCATTTATTTACGATTCTTGCCTTACGATTCACCTTAAACATTCACTGTTATGACCAAAACAGCCATATTAATTGATGATGAGCGCCTGGCCCGGGCCGAACTACGCCGCTTGCTACAAGATTATCCTGAAATAGAAATTGTAGATGAGGCAGCCAATGCAACGGAGGCCATGGAAAAAATAGAAGAACACCACCCCGACCTGATTTTTCTGGATGTACAAATGCCTGGCAAAACCGGCTTTGACCTGTTGCAGGAGTTGGACGATGCTCCACATGTTATTTTTACTACAGCCTACGATGAATATGCCCTAAAAGCTTTTGAGGTAAATGCACTGGATTATCTGCTAAAGCCAATTGAACCGCCCCGCCTGGCCGATGCCATTCACAAATTGAATGAGGTATTTGCTAAAGAAGCCGCTACCATGGGTGAAGTGGTGCAGCAACGCACCAAGCTTGACGAACACCACCAGGTATTTGTAAAAGACGGCGACCGTTGCTGGTTCGTAAAACTGGGCGACATCCGCCTGTTCGAAAGTGTGGGCAACTATGCAAAAGTGTTTTTTGGCACTAACAAGCCGCTTATTCTTAAAAGCCTAAACGCACTAGAAGAACGTCTGGACGAGGAACTGTTTTTCCGGGCCAATCGCAAGCATATCATCAACCTGCGGATGATTGAAAAGATTGAACCCTACTTCAATGGCGGACTGCTGGTAGAACTAAAGGGTGGCGATAAGATTGAAGTGAGCCGCAGGCAGACGGTACGATTCAAAGAAATGATGAGCCTTTGATAATTGTTAATTAACAATTGCCATTTATTCATCTGAGGTAAACTTGGTACTGTGATTAAACACAATCTTCACACATGAAACAAGGCAATCCTTCGCTTCTGTTTTGTGTGCTGATGGAGCGGATTGGGTATGCTTCTTACGCCATACCCGTACTGGGTGAATTTGCTGATATTGTATGGGCACCTATCTCAGCCTTTGCTTTCTACCGAACTTTCGGCGGTACTAAAGGCATTTTTGGTGGTATTTTCAATTTCATTGAAGAGATTCTACCCGGAATGGATTTCATTCCCAGCTTTACTATCATGTGGTTTTTACAAAGTAAAAAACAGGTGAAGCCGGGTAGCAAAATGCAGCTTAGCCGACCATTTTAATTTTCTATCCGAATCATATTTTCAAAGCCACTACCTATTGTAGTGGCTTTTGTTTTGTAAGGATTGGCCAAACAATTTTCCTCGTATAGCAGAAGCATTTCCAGATTGCGAAAACGCCATTCCGGCTGCTTGCCACTTTAGGCTTTACTTTTGATGATAGAAAAGCACAAGTTTTTTTAAACCTTAAAATTGAAGTTGTTATGGCTTTTACACTGCCACCGCTCCCTTACGCACCTGATGCACTGGAGCCGTATTTTGATAAACAGACAATGGAAATTCACCACGACAAGCACCATAATGCCTACGTGACCAACCTGAATGCTGCTACTGCAGGTACAGATAATGAAAATAAGCCTATTGAGGAACTGGTAAAAAACGCTGGTTCGCTTAGTCCGGCCATCCGCAACAATGGCGGTGGTCATTGGAACCATACCTTTTTCTGGGAAAGCCTGCAAAAGAATGATAGCGGCAAACCAACTGGCAAGCTGGCGGAAGCGATTGAAAGCGAACTGGGCGGTTTTGATAAGTTCAAAGAAGAATTTAAGAAAGCGGCTACTACCCGTTTTGGTAGCGGTTGGGCTTGGCTTATCGTAAAAGACGGCAAACTGGCCGTTACCAGTACGCCAAATCAGGACAACCCGCTAATGGACGTAGCTGAAGTAAAAGGCACACCCATCATTGGTCTGGATGTGTGGGAACATGCGTACTACCTGAAATACCAGAACAAACGCCCAGATTACATTGATGCCTATTGGAGCGTAGTAAACTGGAATAAGGCAAACGAACTCTACGAAAAAGCGAAAGGGTAATTTTTTCCTAATTACGTTTTTCTAAAAGATCATCAAAAACTAAAAGCACCTCTCGTTATCAGCAAGAGGTGCTTTTTAATTATACAGGTTCTTTTGAGGCGTTTACAAGTCTTCATACCGCTTCTTAACAAGGTACTCAAACTGCGGCTGAAAGAGAAAGTCGAACCCATTATCTCCATATACATTTACAGTGGGGTACTTATAGCATAACTCTATTAGCCTGTTTACTTTCATCGCCTCTGCTAATGCAAATGGAAAGGACTGATTTCCAATAAACAGTTTTGCTCCCGCTATATATCCTGCTAATTCCAAAAAGTTCGTAACAGGTAGATATTTTAGATGTGGAATCAGTTCATGCATCACCTTGTATTCTTCTTCAACACCTACAAAAAATATCTTGCTGTACTTATTTAAAAACTTATAGTTGATACCAGGCGTATGGTAGCGGCTACTTCTGGCAAGCACAATAGCATCTTCCAATCCTGTTTGCTTTGGTGCTTCTATCCACACCTTATTCAAGTCAAACGCTGTTGGGTATATTAACATGTACCACCTGGCACCGTTGCTTCTATCAAGCATTATTGGCGAATCTCTAAAAACATCTAAATCATAATCTATTGGTTGATCTTCGTACACAATGCAATCCTGAAAGTAGGGCTGATACTGAAGTAGAGGCCGTATCATTTCAACCATCTTCATACTGAGCATTACATCTCCCAATGGATGACTCATATATTTTCCGAAATTATTGGGCCGGTTTAGCTTCATATATAAATTGAACTTAGCAGAGTCGGCAAGCCCAAGCATGGCAGGTAACGAATATATTATATCGCCAATATTGCCACTATGCTTGAAATTATAAAAGTCTTTTTGTACGATTTTCACCGGTAGTTTTGAAAATTCTTCAAAAACATGCCTCCGCTTATAATCTTCTAACACCTCTTTGTAGCTCTTATAAGCAGGTTTATCTGTATATTTTAATGCATATTTTTGAAAAAAATTTAGTCTCTTCATTAAGATAAATTAGTAGGATTTAAAAGATTACAGATACAGGTCTATTAACCAATCGAACATTAATAACTATGGTTAATGTGAAATAGTAGGCCAATTTTGATGCTTTTATAGTTGTAGAGTATTTTTCTGTTCTGCATTTTAAACTAGAAAAATTAACTTGTAGCTTAAATATAATAGCAAGATTGAGCGAAAATAAAGGGTTATAATTATACTGAATCAGATTCAAAAGTTAGCGATTACCGCTTTCCTAGTTCTAATTTTTACTACGTCGGTAACTGTGTTTTAAATGAGAAACTAAGCCAATTCTTCGCATTTTATAATGAAACAATAACTTTCGATATTGCATAAGAAATAAAAACAAAGGCCAATAAAACGAATAATTGAAACTTTCCTGAAATAATTTGGCTAGCTTAAGTGCAACATTTTTATGCTCAACCGGCATATTTGGAATGGTTGCAAAAAGTAGACAGCTATCTATAACTGACTGCTTAAACCATTTTTTAAGAAGTTGCGGCGTATGCTGTGCTTGATTTACAATACTTGCATTGTTAGTATGTACTCTTTGATACACTAATACTTCGGGTATGTATTGAACTCCGCCGTTGTAGGAGGCAACTACTGCCATCCACCAGTCGTACGTTACTTTTTCATGAAAAGGAATTACCAATTGCAACAATTCACGTCTTAACATAAGTGCATGGCCGCTTACTGTGTTGAACATAAATAGCTTGCGGGCATCCATTCCTTCGTATCGGCGGTATCTACGGTTAGTTACTATATTAGTAGGAACTATCCCATTAAACCTTACCGAATCGCAATAAATCAGCGGCACTTCCGGTTTCCAGGCCGCTATCATCTTTTCAATTTTGGTATTCTTCCAGATATCATCCTGATCGGCAATAGCTATAACATCGCTAGTAGCAGCCAGCATAGCTTGCTCAAAATTGCGGGTGAAGCCAAGATTAGTTTTGTTGAAATGCAGGCGAATAATGGAATGACTAGCGGCTATGGTTTGTAAAACAGCAACTGTTTTATCTGTTGAAGCATCATCAAAAATCAGTATTTCTGTAAGGGGATACGTTTGCTGAAGAATGCTTTGTAACTGCTCTTCAACAAAAGCAGTTCCATTGTAAGTGCACATCACAACCGATACGCTCAAACCGTTTTGCCCGGAAATTGGTGGCACCATAGGGTAATTTACAAAATGTACAAGTAAGCTTTTAGCAGCCCTTATTGCACAAACATAAATTACCGGGCACACTTCTGCAACTTAGCCATGGTTTAGTTGAGCGAAAATCATTCAGATAAACCCGAAATACTTTTTTAATAAAGAAGGTAAATGCGAAAGAAAACCAGTATCCTGTAAGTTGCTTTTCTTTTCGTTAGGCAACCACTGAGCTTTCAAAATATTTATTAATGCCGTTCGCAGCTACCGTAGTTCCGTTTTCAATTGCATCCCGCATCAACTGAATGTTTGCCTGTTCCATGTGTCGGGAAGCCTCTTTGTGATATAGATGGTAAGATACGCCACCAAATTTCAGGAACCGCTTTTTGATACCGGCATTAATTAACCGGATAGCTATTTCACTGTCTTCCTTGCCCCAGCCGGTAAAGCTTTCGTTATAGCCATTTACAGTCAGGATATCTTTTTTCCAAAAGGCCATATTGCAGCCTTTTACATAGTACTTGTATTTGCCGCTTTGCTTGTATATGTCGGCCAGCACTTTGCTTAGTATCCTACTGCGTAGTCCGTTCAGAGTGTTCTGGTCATTCTTATTCAGGTATTTTCTTACAGCAATAGATTGGTTAGCTATGAGTAGATCGGAGGTCTTTGGACATAGCAACATGCGGCTACCACTTACAAAGTGGCCAGGTCGGGCAATAGCCAGATGGTCAGCAATAAAGGCAGGATGCAGAATGAGATCACCATCAATCTGAATCAGGTAGTCAAAGCGGCTTTGAGCAAAAGCCTTATTGCGTATCTGCGCTAGCCGAAAGCCGGCATCTTCATGCCATACATGCTTTACCGGCACAGGGCTTTTTTTCGCAAACGACTCAATCAGCAGCTTCGTTTCGCTGGTGCTGCCGTCGTCGGCGACAATAATTTCACCCGGCATCACGGTTTGGTGCAGCACACTTTTCAGGCAAAGCGATAGGGCACCCGGCCAGTTATAGGTAGAAATGATGAGTGAATGCTGAAAAGGCTGCATAATTTAAACGACAGATGATTGCTATAATAATCTGGATAAAGATGATACCCGAACACTATACATGCAATAATAGCATCGTTTTTTTAGCTACACATCAGCTTTCACAGTTTTACAGCAGGCAAAACCACTTATGCCTTTTCAAAAATAAAAAAGACCCGCCATCAGCGGGTCTTTTAGTTTACTACTTTATTGGCGCAGCTACTACTGGCAAAGGCTTCCGGTTTGGCCTTGAAGGCAAAACCCATCCCGAGGATATAGCCCATGGCTTCCCGCAGTGCCTCGTTGCTTTTAAAGGAAGGATTGGTGTTGATATCGGCGTGTACTTCCATATCCACATCATACAGCGTAAAGAGGTCGCATAACTCATAAGCTACCTCGATGCTCTTAGCCACTTCCACCAGCATCCGCTCTTTGATGCTGTATTTCTTAGTGGTTTTTTCGTTGTGGATGAACATAAAGCCGCCCCGACCTTCCCGCAGGAATACGATAACGGTTGCAAATTCCGTTTCGGCACCCTTCACCTGGCTGTCGGTTCCGATGCATACTTTCAGTTTGTTGCCGGCTTCTGTTTCCCGTTCAATAGCTTGTTCTACGGCTTCTTTGATGGGTAGCTGAATGGCTTCTCCGGTAAATTTTCTCCAAAGCATAACGTAAAAAGATTTAGGTGTAAGTTATGCGGCTCCGGAATTCAAAGTATTAGCTAAACATTAATTTTTGTAAACAAATGTGAAGAACAGGAAAAGAGTTGACAGAGGACAGTCGGCAGGGAGAACCGTGGAGCAGTGATCATTTAGCCAGTTGTCAGGGAATCCGTGCTATGAATTAAAGAAACAATAGATGCCATGAAAGCAAAAGGCAGATTGCAATTATTTGCAATCTGCCTTACTACTCTATAGCCTCTATTTATATTTAAAAAAGGTGGAAAGCATTTTTATAATCTCCCCTTTATACGATTCTCCCTGTCGCCCGCTAACTATCTTCTGTCGACTACCGCCCTTTTCCATAGCCAAACCAGTCGTTGAGATTGGCGTATAGCATTAGTCCCAAGAGTAAAACCATTCCTACTATTTGAGCGTATTCCAGAAATTTAGTGCTTGGCTTGCGTCCGGTAATCATTTCATAAAGGGTAAACATGACGTGGCCACCATCCAGCGCCGGTATGGGTAGCAAATTCATAAATGCCAGGATGATGCTGAAGAATGCCGTGATGTTCCAGAAGGATTCCCAATCCCAAGATTCATCCGGGAAAACATTTGCCATTGACTTGAAGCCACCAACCCCTTTATAAGCTTCCGTTTTAGGAGAAAGGATTTTCTTAAACTGATCAATGTACCAGCCTAGTTTGTCAGTAGCCATCCTAACACCGGCAGGCAACGCTGCAAAAAAGCCATATTTTTTTACCTGATAGTCAATAGCACCCGCACTATCCAGCGATTCATACTTACCAATCATCTTTACGCCTTGCATAAAGCCGAGGCTGTCTATACGCACTGCAGCATTCCGTTGTTCATTACCACGCAAAAAGGTAACTAATGCAATACTGTTTTTCTTTTTTTCGAATTCCTGTAGTACATCTGTTGCAAAAGGAGTGGCTACCGTACCTACAGCCGTTATTTTATCCCATTTTTTTACCCCATACACAGCAGCTACACCCGTATCAGAACCAACCCAATAAGGATAGCGAATGCTAATGAGCGGCACTTCGCTGCGTTTCTTTTTTATCAGTTTACCAATCAGGTTTGGTGGAAACTGAAGCGTTTGCTGCTTTCCATCTCTTTCGATAGTAGCCTGCTCACTTAGCACCAGCTTAGGTAGTATGTCGAAATAGTCATCCACTGGTTTGTTATCAATGGACACTACTTTGTCGCCATTTTTAAAACCTAATTCCATCATCAGGCTATCCTGCACTTCAATACCATATTTAATGGAGTTGATGGGGATTTTCTTTTCGCCCCATACCATCAGGATACCGGCGTAAATAATAAATGCTAACAGCACATTTACGGTAACGCCACCCAGCATAATAATGAGCCGCTGCCAGGCTGGCTTGCTACGAAATTCATAGGGTTCGGCGGGAAGGGCCAGTTGATCCTTGTCCATGCTTTCGTCTATCATACCGCTGATTTTTACATATCCGCCCAGCGGCAACCAACCAATACCATATACTGTATCGCCTACTTTTTTCTTAAAAAGCGCAAACCACGGGTCAAAGAAGAGAAAGAATTTTTCGACCCGGCAGCCAAACCAGCGGGCTGTGATGTAGTGGCCAAATTCGTGTAATACCACTAAGATAGATAAAGCCAGCAGCAGCTTTGCTACTACCATACCTACATGAGACCATATAATTGCTAAAAGCATTGATAATGAATAATGAACAGTGAAAAATGAATAATAAGCCTACAAATTTGTAAAAGAAACACGGCTTGTACAATAAAGCAAGTCTTAATCTTTCGTGTAAGTTGCGAACGTTAGTTTTTAACTATCAATAGCTGACCGCTTACTCTTAATTCTACAACTTAATCAAAGATGCAGCAATGTCTCTTGCTTCGGCATCGCTATCATAGTAATCGTCCAGCGTTGGTTTTTTTATAAAGGATACTTTCTCCATTGCTTTTTCTACTACGGCCATCATATCCAAGAAAGAGATGCGGTTTTTCAGGAACGCCCATACAGCTACTTCGTTGGCGGCATTCATTACGCAAGGTAGGTTGCCGCCTTTGTTCAATGCTTCTATGGCCAGACCCAGGTTGCGAAAGGTTCGAACATCCGGCTCTTCAAATGTGAGGGTATCCATTTTTTTGAAATCGAAACGGGGATAGTTGCTTTCCAGCCGTTCCGGGAAAGTGAGGGCATATTGGATGGGCAACCGCATATCAGGTAGGCCCATTTGTGCTTTAATACTGCCATCCTTAAACTGCACCATGCTGTGGATGATGCTTTGCGGGTGAATAACTACCTGGATCTGGTCGGGCCGCAGATCGAATAACCATTTGGCTTCAATCATTTCCAGGCCCTTGTTCATCAGTGTAGCACTGTCAATGGTTATTTTGGCACCCATGGTCCAGTTGGGGTGTTGCAAAGCATGGTCACGTTTTACATTTACCAAGTAGTTTGGTTTTTTACCTCTGAAAGGGCCACCACTAGCTGTAAGAATAATTTTCTCTATAGGATTTCGCTCCTCTCCCACTAGACATTGAAAAATAGCTGAGTGCTCACTATCTACTGGCACTACAGCTGCCCGGCTGGCCAGCGCTTTTTCCATAATAATGTCGCCAGCTACTACTAAGGTTTCCTTGTTGGCCAGTGCTACCATTTTGCCACTTTCAATAGCTTTTATGGTAGGTGCCAATCCTGCATAGCCCACTATTGCGGCCAGCATCACATCATATGTATCAAATGCGGCTACTTCTTCCAACGCTTTTTCGCCAGCGAATACTTTTATGTATGTTTTGGATAAAGCATCTTTTACTTTTTGATATTTAGCATCATCACTTATTACTACCACATTGGGGTTGAAAGCCAGTGCCTGCTGTATGAGTAAATCATCATTACCATGGGCCGTTAGTATTTCTACAGAAAAGCGGTCGGGATAAGACTTGATCACATCCAACGCCTGTGTACCTATTGAACCGGTTGAGCCGAAAATAGCAATCCGTTTTTGTTGAGCCATCTAAAACAATCTTTTATTTGAAATCAGCTGATAAAGGTAAAGGGTTATCTACACCTACAGCCGTGTTTAGTATTGCCTTTACAACCCTATCCGGTTTCAAAAGTTCAGGCATTTACCAATGCATGTGCTGCTGTTATAGCTCTGTTTGCTGTTTCAATAGCCGACAGGAAAGTTTTTTACGCAAAAGCGGCTGAGCTTTGCTCAACCGCTTTTCATGTTTTTCTATGGCAGGCTTAATTAGTTCTTGGTGAATTTTACCACCTCACCATTACTTACTTTTAGCAAGTACAATCCGGCGGGTATGCTGGTAATATCTACCTGCTGGCCATCTATAATTTTAAATTTCATTAGGTTTCTACCCTGTAGATCAGTTATCTCGGCAGGGGTGCCGGCGGCAGCTTTTGTTTTTACTACAAAATAGTTGTGCGCTGGCGAAGGAATAACATGTGTAAAGTTGCTAGCTGACAAATCCAGGCTCTTTACATCGCTGATGTTATTGAGGCCAGCACCTATAGCCCGTAGGCGGTAGAAGCTTTCACCTTCAATTGGCTGATGATCGTGGAAACTGTACGTGTTAAGAGAGGCAGCAGTTACCTTACCAATAGAGGTGAAATAAGTGTTGTCTTCACTACGCTCTACCTCATAATAATCGGCAACGGCTGTTCCTACTTTCCACTGTACCAATACATCGTTCATGCTCAAGGCACTGGCACTTACCCCATTCATACGGGCAGATGAACCGGTACCAGTAATTGTTACTTCGCTACCAAAAAAGCTTTCAATTCCATAGCTATCCTGAGAAGCAATAGATGCATAATATTTCAGGTTGCTGCTCACTGGCATCTGTAAAGTATCTACTAAACGGGTAAAGGTGTAAACACTATCAAAATCATTACTGGCAGTACGGATGCCAAGGCGGTAAGCCGGATAGCCAGTTTGCGTATTGATAACCACCCGCAATTTATTGTTGCCAATATTGGTAATGCTGTAAGTAGGAGTAGCTGGAGCAATGGCAGCCATAGCTGCACCATTAGCATCTATCTGTACATTTCTTTTCAGGAAGGTGAAACTAACAAAGAAAGAATCCAGCACACCATCATGGTTTATATCTACGCCACCGCTATCGGCCATTAAATGTTCTCTGCCACCGCCCATACCGTCACCGGGTTCGTTGAACGAGCATAAACGAAGTGCCCGATAACCCTGGTTGTAAAAAGGCACATGATCGCCGGAACGGTTGGTGCGGTCAATTGGTGCCATGATCTTGATTTTAGCCGGAACAGCCAGTTGCCATTCCAGGTTCTCGTGGTACTGTAGTTTTACATAACGAGCCCAGCTTTTGGAAGTAGAATTTATATCGCCGCCAGAAAATAACCGTACTGAAACAGAATCAATTGAATTATTAACCGAACAACCGGGTGTATTGGTAGGAAGAATACATTGAATAGAACCTACGATATCATTATTATAGGCTGCTTCTACCGGAATGCTATTGTTTAAAAGGTATTTGGCAAACGCAGTAGAACCATATAACCCCTGCTCTTCACCAGTAGTTATTATAAATACAATGGTTTGCTTAAAGCTATACTTGCTCATTACACGTGCCATTTCCATTACCAGCGATACACCAGTAGCATTGTCTTCCATACCTTTCGACACTACAGATGAACCAGGGCAGGTAACATCCGTACGGGTATCGGCATGGGCCAGGAAAATCAGTACCGACTTGTCAGATAAATCATTACCTGGCAGTACAGCAAAGGTTTCTTTGTGACTGGTTGCCGAGCAGAATGTTTGTGTAAAAGTAAAATCAGAAACTACCAGGCGATTGCTGTTAGCAGTGCTAAATTCCCGGAACTTAGAACCTACCCAATTAAAAGTAGCTGTGATGCCCCGTGTAGTAGAAGCTAACTGGTTGCCGCTGCTGCGGTTGTAGAATGTGCCAAGTTTAGTCCAGTAACTTTTAATAGAGTCTGCATTTACCTGATCTCTTAATCCACTAATAATATCAGAAGGAAGACGGGAATAGCTGGCAGTATTGTAGGTAGCAGGTGTATAATTCCCTTTTAAAATGTTGAAAGCCGTAGTGTTTGTAATGGTCATATTGGTTTGAGCCAAAACAAAAAAAGGCACAACTAGAAACAGGAAAACTGAAAGGTTTTTCATATGGTTTTTAAATGAATATTGAGGGCATAAATATAGAGCCGGCTAATAAGATATTAATTAAAGAAAGAAGGTATTTTTTTCTAATTTCCGTAGAGGACTTAATTGAATTACGGATTTTCAATAAACCGGATATTGCTCTTTTTATAAGAGCATTTCGCCTTAGTATACATAACATTTTCTCTCTTTGTAAAATAAAAAAACCGCCCGGTTTCCCGGACGGTTTCCAATCTAAAACTACAATCCTAATGAACGTGTGAGAGTTTTTGCGTTAATTTAAAACCTTCGTTTCCTACTTCGATCATGTAATCACCAGCAGGTAGGTTGTTCCAGTTGTTCAGCATAAAGGTGTTGGTACCAGCCTGGGCTTTGTAAGCCTGCGCCATTACCTGTGCACCTTGCATGTTGTACACTTTTACTGTTACAGCTTGTGCTGTTACACTTGCAAAGTTGATGGCTACCTGGTCAACTACCGGGTTAGGATAGATAGTCAGGCTCATCTTATCAGCATTTAGCTTAATAGCTACTACTTTGCTATAGCTCACATTTCCGCTTTCGTCAACCATTTGCAGGCGGTAGTAAACAATGTTTACATTCGGTACTGCATTGTCGCCGTAAGTATAAGAACCACTGTTGCCTCTTGCAGCTACTGTTGTAAGTGCAGTAAAGCTGATACCATCAATGCTTCTTTCTACTACAAAGCGTTCGTGTGCTGACTCGTTAGCAGTTGTCCAGCTAATGTTGCTCACTTTATTGCTGTAGGCAGCGCTAAAGGTGATAAGCTTCACCGGAAGAATAATTGCTGTGTTTCTCCAGTCACGGTCAGCACCTGCTATTACACTTGTTTTGTAGATGCGGTCGTTGCTACCATATAGTGTAGGTAGTACACCTGGTACACTACCACCGGTAGTGATGTTCTTCATCGTTACATTGCTTTGCATAGCCAGCAGCATTGAAGCTGTAGGAGCTGCCATGTTGAACATATCGAAAACATCCAGCAAACCGTCACCATCTGCATCTGCAGCTAACTGTGCTGTTGTAAGTGTGAAGGCTGGGTCGCCATAACCTTCTTTCAGATCACTAATACCATCGTTGTCAGTATCAAGGTCTGTGTAGTCAGGCTGAGCATCGCCATCTTTATTTGCCGGAACTATACCAGCACCACCTATTGTAGTGGTAGCATCGTAAGCGTCATCAATACCATCTGCATCAGCATCAGTACCTGAAGGCATAATGTAACCTGTAGTTGTCTGGCCTTCTACGTTGTCGGTAATACCGTCGTCGTCAGCATCAATATCCAGGTAGTTTGCAGGACCACGGCCATCTGTGTTAGGCAGAGATAGTGCACTTGTACCTGCACTTATTGTTGTGCTCCAACCATTTGTTGAACCAAGTGTACCAGAAGCAAAACCAGGTGTAGTGCCTGACTCAACAAAGCCAGCTTCTTTTACATCGGTAATACCATCGCCATCGGCATCCAGATCCAGCATGTTTATCAAGCCCATGCCATCCTGGTTATCACCTGCAGAGTAAGTGGTTGGGTAGTTAAAGGCGTTCAATACAGAACCGGTAGTGATAAGTGGAGTGCCCAGTGCAGCATTCGTGTTGTTGTTGATTGGGTCGTACGAATCTACAAAACCATCACCATCTACATCGGCTGTTGCATCTGCCTGACCATTGTTATTTACATCAACACCTCCTTGCTCAATGATATCAGGAATACCATCACCATCGCTATCTAAATCGATGTAGTTAGGGAAACCATCGCCATCGAAATCGAATACCAAACCACCAGCAGTAGCCCCGTTTGCATCAATTGTGCGAAGGTTAATACCACCATTTGTTGGATCGTAAGCGTCTCTCCAGCCATTACCATTTGCATCGGTAGTTATGTCAATGCGGCCATCGCCATTTGCATCTACACCACCTGCTTCAATTAAATCAGGAATTCCATCGTCATCTGCATCCAGATCATAAGGGTTTGGAAGACCCGTTGCATCAGGATTATTACGCAGATAACCATTAGGAATACCAGCGATACCTGTAGCACTTGTAATGATCAGTGCTCCAGCTGTATTTTCAGTAGTACCATTATTGTCAGCGTCGCCATCTACCTGATCAGCAAGGCCATCACCATCTGTATCCGTTGTGCTATCTAATAAGCCATCGTAGTTAGCATCTGTTCCGTACGCTTCGGTTACATCGGCTATACCATCATTATCGCTATCCAGATCTCTGGTGTTAGGAATACCATCATTATCGCTATCCAGGTTGCGGATAGCCACACCAAGGGTCGCTCCCGGATCATACGTGTCAAATAAGCCATTGCCATTCAGGTCAAACAAAGCAAATACACCTGTATAATCTACTGTACCATCACCATTTGTATCAAGGCCACCAGCTTCTATAATATCAGGGATACCATCACCATCGCTATCCAGGTCAAGTGAGTTAATAATTCCATCATTATCGGCATCCATGAAGGATACGATACCATAGATGTTCAGTGTTCCCAAATCGCCATCCATGTAGTTAGGGATACCATCACCATCAGCATCAGCCAGCGGGAAGTAACCACCACATTCTGTACTGTCCCGGATACCATCGTTGTCGTCATCTATATCATTTAGATTAGAAATGCCATCTTTATCTACATCATAGGTTTCTCTCCAGTCCCTTTCGGTAGTGGCAGCGTTATCTATGTTAGGATAATTGAGTGGCGTAACGGTTGTAGTACCCGCTTTGTTGGTTGCATCTGGCGAAGCAGTATTGTTATCATAACCATCCAGTAAGCCATCACCATCAGCATCAGTTGTGCCACCACGTATACCTGTTTTCGTGTTGCTGTTAGCATGAGGCTTATTGTCGCCAACAAAGTCATGGCCTTCAATCAGGTCAGGGTAACCATCGTTGTCGCTATCCAGATCATAATAATCCGGCACATCAGCACCATCTGTGTTTACAGGTGTAATGTCTTTTGTACCGTTACCAGCAAAAGCAGTAGTCGTGTTGTCGTAAGCATCATCAATACCATCTACATCGGCATCTACTCCCAAAGGCAGTACATAACCTGCGGTAGATTGGCCTTCAATGTTATCAACAATACCATCGTCGTCGGAGTCAATATCCAGATAGTTAGGTTTGCCTGTACCATCTGTGTTTCTCAAAGTAAGCGTAGCCAGGGCATCAACTGTAGCACTCCAGCCATTCGCTTGTATGGTTCCGGCAGCTATACCTTCGGTAGTAGCATTTTCTGTAATACCACCACCAGCTTCCCGGACGTCTAAGATACCATCACCATCTGCATCCAGATCCAGCATATTGATCAAACCTGTACCGTCGAAATTAGCACCAGCGTTATACGTAGTAGGTATATTGTTAGTACCTAAAGTAGCAGCAGTAATAAGTGCAGTACCTAATGTGGTTGGGTTTGCACCTGTATTGTTATTCCGTGGGTCGTAGATATCAGCAAAACCATCGTTGTCAATATCTGCATACACATCTACTTTACCATCGTTGTTGGTATCAACACCGCCTTGTTCCAGGATATCAGGGATACCGTCGTTATCACTATCCAAATCAAGATAGTTAGGGATACCATCACCATCGAAATCGAACACCAGACCACCAACAGTAGCACCATTAGCATCCAGCAAACGAATATTTACACCCGGAGTAGCTAAGGTTGGATCATACGCATCCACCCAGCCATTGCCATTTGTATCTGTGTTGCCACCTATACGGCCATCGCCATCCGTATCAACGCCACCAGATTCGATCAGATCAGGAATACCATCGTCATCGCTATCTAAATCGTATGGGTTTGGTGGACCACTACCATCAGCGTTACGAGTTGGATAATTTTCAGGTCTACCATCACTATCGGTATCGGTACCGGTTTTCAGAAGTGGACCACTTGCATTATTAATAGTACCGGCAATGCCAACTGCGGCATCAACGTTATCACTATAACCGTCGCCATCTGTATCAGTAAAACCATCAATTTTACCATCGTAGTTGGCATCGGTACCACCTGCTTCTGTTACGTCAGCAATACCATCATCATCGCTATCCAAATCGTAAGGATTGGGTAAGCCACGGCCATCTGTATTACTTAAGCCTTGAATATAAGTAGCAGGTATAGGATTACCAGCGGCAGTGTAAGTTGTAGTAAGGATCAATGCTTTAGCTGAGCTTTCAGCTACACCGTCATTACCCAAATCGCCATCTACAAAATCATGGAATCCATCACCATCAATATCTGTAAAGCCGTCAATACGACCATCGCCGTTTGCATCTACACCACCGGCTTCTACTACATCCGGAATACCATCGTTATCGCTATCCAGATCACGGGCATTTGGTACGCCATCACCATCTGTATCCAGGTTACGCATAGCTACGCCACCTGCCGCTGGATCGTAAATATCTATTAGACCGTTGCTATTTGCATCGTTAGAAGCAAATGTGCCAGTATAGTCAACTGTACCGTCGCCATTGGTATCTACACCACCTGCTTCAACCAAGTCAGGGATGCCATCATTATCACTATCCAGATCAAGTGAGTTAATGATACCATCCAGGTCCATATCATATCTATCATTTACACCATCGCTATTTGTATCTATCCAGAAAGTAGTAATACCGCTAACAGTAAAACCTGGAGTAGGATCTTCATAGTTGGCCAAGCCATCGCCATCTGCATCCAGCAAAGGATCCGGATATGTAGAAGGATATTCTGACAGGTCAGGAATACCATCATTATCATCATCCAGATCAGTAGGGTCATTAATATCACTTACACCATCGCCATCTGTATCGAAATACCGGGAGAAGGAACTTGGGAAATTGGTATTATAACCAAGGAATATACAATGCTGGCGGTCAACTGTATCTCCAAGATTAGCATTAGGCCCTTTTATTACACCAGTAGTATAGCTTAATGAATCTACATTTTTGAACCGAAACAAAGCCATTGCTGTTTTTACGGTAGAGTCAATTTGCTGAAAAGTAGTTATTGACCTGGCTACAGCTCGTACCTGCTCGGATGTTGAAGAATAAGAAAGTTGTGTACCAGTTGAAGATCCCGCAAAACTGTAAGGATTCCTAGTTTGTGCAAACTCTTTCATTACATCATTATCGCCGTCAATATCTATTGCAAGAAGCGACATACAATTAAGTCGGTAAGAAGTGGTTGTACCAGTAGCATAAAAATAAATTTTCCACACTACCCTGCCTTCTGCACCGGCAGGTATTCCTCTAGTAGTAATAACTGGTTGCCAGGCAGCGGTGTAACCACTATAAGTAGAATTAGAAGTACCTTGTTGCGGATTGGTTTGGCCAGGTGCTACGTCCTGCCGCCTTACACCTGCTCCATTTACCAAAGAGTCTATTTTAAACACTACGTCAACACCAGGTATAGCGTTGGAAAACCGATAGGTAGTGCCTACGGCACCAGCAGTACCTGTTATAGTACGATTAACATCAATAGGAATCTGTGTTGGTGTACACTGCCCTTGTACATTTTGCTTAGCAGCCACTATGCAGAGAAATACTGCAAGAATTCCGACCGCTTTTTTTCGGATTGAATGGACCGTTGACACAACGGTACCGTTGGGTTTCTTCATAAAGGATTGTTTTGTTTTTCGATATTGGGATTTGCTGTTCAAAAGCCTATTGCTATTAGTAGCTAATGGCTTTTAAAATATTGGGTAGCAGGTAATTAGGTAGTTGTAAATAAGTGTATCAACCACTTAACAAACTGCTATTACTACGTCGCTCCGTTTGCGGATAAACGTTTTAAGAAGTAGAAATTTTTTAGAGATTAAATTGAGTGCTGAAAGGAATCAGCAGATCTGTAAAAAGAAAGAAAACAAAATAAATTGCATAGGGTGGACTAAGTCCACGATGGAATGGTTTGTTCATGATTTGGATGTTGGTTTAAATTGGTCTTGCTACTTTACGAAGTTTTTTAACTTCTGGTTTTCAGCTTTAATATATTTTTTAAATATTAAGTAGCTGTTTAGTAAGTGAGTAGCGCTTACTGAACAAATGTACAGGAGACTTAAAACAAAAAATCCTATAAACGGTTACTTTTTTCCCCAAAAGCCTGAATTTTAGGAAAAATCTTATTGCAAACGTTTGCTTTTGTAAAATTTTAAATAAATACTAAGAAAATAATAGCGTGCCAATTACATCAAAAAACCTTTTTATATAAAAGTGATCGGTTTATAGTACATTCTGAAAACTCCTGGTGCGGTTCACTTTCAGGTCTCTAAGTATGGCACTCTTAGGATTAATATTAATGCTAAAGGATGGGTACAATCCTACCGGCGTTACATTGATGCTCATTTGCCAGCAATGCAAATCCCGGCTGATGAACATACTGAACTGTTGAATTTTTGAGGTGCGTACATCCACGTAGGTTGTACCCCCCAACTTCCATTTTGGGGTAAGGCTAAAATCGCCCTGCAAATTGAGGCTGGCATTGGTGCTGGTAGTAAACCCGGTAAGGTCGGCCTTGGGTATTTTGGCCAGGTTGAAAGAGAAAGAAGTGCTTAGTGTCCAGGCTACATTGAAGTCGGTAAACTCCGCCGGATGATTACGAATATATTCCTGTTGGCGTAGGTCTTCATCTGGGTTATAGTAAGTATTATCTGTATTGGTTTGCGTAGTTGTTTTCTTGTCGTCCTTGGTTTTGCTTTGCAGGCTTGTGTTGATGGAAATGCTGGCATTATTAAAAGAGCCAACAGAAAAGCCATCTGGTCCCTGCCAGGAAAACTTAGCCGTACGCTGCCCGTACTTATTTAATACATAAGGTGTAAGGCTGGTGCTGGCGGTAATATTTACTTTATTAAATAAGGTGGTACCCATGTAGATAGCAATGTCGCTTAGCTTATTACTATCGGCAAACATGTTGTACCCGCTGGTGATGGAGAAGTTATCAATCAGGCTGATCTTCTTAGTTGCTTTTCCAGTAGTATCACTTTTATCTTTCACCTTGGCCTGCAACTGTTGAATAATACCGAAGCTCATACCGCCAAACTGCCCTTCGCTAAAGCCACCAACAGGGCTACTGCTAAAGGAAGATACACGAGCCTTATTACCAGCACTATCAATCTGTACATTGTAGTAGTACTTACTAACTAAGTCAGGCTTATAATTAAGACTAAAAGTTGGCCGGATAGTATGCCGGATGGCCACCAGGTTTCCTTTATTAATATTAAATGTTCCAAACACTGCCGTTTGAAAACCCAAAGAAGTATTTACTTCTCTTGCTGAATAAAACCCTCTTACGGTTGTAGTTTCTAGTCGCTTTTTAGCTCCATTCCAGCTTTGAATAACTTTTTCGCCATACCATTTTTCCTGGTAGCTAATGCCCGGAGAAATGGTCAATGGCCCAATGGCAGGCAGGCTTAATGTCAACGGAATGTTGTGGGTGATTCCCCATTGGGTAGTATCGAGTATGTGTGTTAGCAGCGATTGGTTACGGGTTGTTTTGTAATTAACAGTATCGTTGAACGAAAAGCGGTTCACCACATTGGTACTATAGGAAATACCCATTTTTTCATACCATTTTTCTGCCCCTACCCTTTCCTCTTTTTTAAAAGGGTAAAACGTGTTTACGTTGAAGTTAACGTTGGGCAAGCTGATGTCGTAGGTGGCGGTATTGTTGTTTTGCGAGTGCTGGGCTGAGGTTTGTAAATTATATTTCCCATTGCCCCATTGCTTCGAGTACTGTATAGAAGAGTTCAATTGGTTGGTAAAGTTGGCAATACTATTATTCGCCAACAACCGGTTGAATTTAGAGCTACTAATATTTACATTAGAACTAAAGCTGGTACCTGGCCTGGCCTTACTATCCACACTGTGGTACCAGGCCAAGCTATAGGTTTTCGTATCAGTATAGTCGGGATCGCCTTTAAAGTTAAATTTGGTTTTTTGATAAGTAATGTTCAGTCCACCGTTGTACCGATAACGCTTGCGGTAAGTAGGCACCAGGTTTAGCATATAGCCACCATAACTATAAATATTACTTCGCAGCGTCATATCCACATTATCACTCAGCACTTTGTAATAACCCAGCCCTTCCAGACCCAGCCCATAATACTGGGTAGCCGAAAATGTAGGAGGAAGCAACCCGCTGTGGCGGCCCCGGTTGAGTGGATAAATACCAAACGGAATACCGATAGGCAGGGGTACGCCCTCAAACTCAGGATAAGTAAGGCCGCTAAAGCCCCACTTATTGTTGATTATTTTCATCTTCCGTGTACGGAAAGCAAAGTGCGGCGTATCCAGATTACAGGTGGTGAAACGAGCCTTGGAAGCAAAGAAGGAATTGTCCGTCAGCTTTTTGATTCTTTCAGCATACACGTACATTTCGCCTTGCTGTGTAAAAGTACTTTTGCTAATCCCTCGTTTCGATTTGGTATTGAAGGCTATTGTATCGCTGACAGTGGTCATGTCCTGGTCCGTCATTTTGGGCCGATCTATTACAAGACCCGCAGAGTCCTTTACGCCATAAGCTGTAAACAAATTCTGGCCATTATCCAGCTTTATTACACCTGCCTCAATATTCATAGTGGTGTAGCTGGCCTTGGCTTTACCATACAGGTAAAAGGTTTTAGCTGGAATGTCCAGCACCCCACTATCTTCTGCCGCATAGCTTATGGGAGCATCCAAACTATCTTTCGAAAAATCTTTCAGCGCAAAGGAATCAACTACAATAAATCTTTTTGAAGTATCACCCTGCAATCTGGTGAGTAACAAATCATCAAGCGTTTGCTTTTTTAAAACGGTATCGAATCGCTCTTTAAGCGGCGATATGGTCTTCAGCTTTAGTAACGCTGCACCATCATTTGTTAACTGTTTTTTAAAACTGGGTGTTTTCTGTGCTTGTACCATTGCTGGCAGCGTTAGTAATAGCAGGAACGGGATGAGGCAGGACGTAATCCAAAAATGTTTTCCCTTAATTTTACGTTCCCCCTTTCTCATAAGGTTTCAAAAGTAAACGGATTGAAGGGAATCCTTATTTCTCTAAATCGTTAAAAAAATTACTGTCTGCATGTTCAGAAAAACGTTTCTGTTGCTTGCCGTAGTTGCGGCTTTTGTAATTACCGGCGCTAATGCCCAAAAGCAAAAGCCACCTGTGCAAACTATTGTGATTGATCCGGGCCATGGTGGCATTGATGGTGGTGCTAATGGCTCCTTCACTCGTGAAGCCTGGGTAGCCCTTAAAATAGGGTTGAAAATGCGAGAACTGCTAAAGCAGCAACTGCCTGATGTAAAAGTACTAATGACCCGTGAACGGGATGAACTGCCAGGTGGCCTAAATAATAAAGACGCAGCGCTACGGTGGCGGGCCAATTTTGCCAACGATAATAATGCTGATCTGTTTATTGCCATCCACCTCAATGCATCTGGTGCCCGGTACGAAAGGCGGCAGGTAGGCACCCGTACCGAACGTAAACCTATTTTTACGGGTAAGGGCAAACGCAAAAAAGTAACTTCTTATAGAGAAATTGAGGTGCCGGTATATCAACGGTTTAAGCTGAGTAATACTGCCCATGGCAGCGGTACTTACATACTTGCTCGTGACTGGTATAACATTAAAAAAAGAGCTGTTGGCAGCAAACACTTTGATGAAAACAGTGACTCCACTCAAGCTGCTGACACCACTCAGTTTTTTGAAGATGACCCAATGGTAGCTCGTATTAAAGCCGATCAGTACACCAAATACTTTTTCCAAAAGAGTTATAACCTTGCCTCCTATGTAGAAGATGAAGTAGTAGCCATTGGCCGCAAAAGCTGGGGCGTACTACAACGTGACTGGGATGGTATATGGGTACTACAAGGTACGCAAATGCCTAGCATTCTCATTGAAACAGGTTTTGTAGATAACCGGGAAGAGGAAGAATATTTGGATAGTGAAAAGGGCGTAACTGAAACAGCCCAATGTGCGGTAAATGCTGTTAAAAGATACAAAGCTGAACTAGAAGGAAAGCAGGTTTCTCCACCTACCCAACAGGCACCAGTAATTGCTGCACCAGTTAGCGCACCTAAAACGAAATAAATAAATTTTTGAGGGTTGAATAAAAAAGTGATTGAGCAAATGCCCAATCACTTTTTTGTTTCAAGCAAATGTTGAACAGTTATTTCTGTAGCACCATTACGTCATTTATGGTAAAAGCACCACCGCTGTTCAGTACCATATTATATACTTTCTGGTTACCGCCTGCTGCTTCTTTTTTATTATCCACAGTGAAGGTTTCTGCTGCGTTAGTATGCTCGTTCAGGCAAATAA
>CAXTDG010000003.1:0-22978 GCA_964242675.1 uncultured Chitinophagaceae bacterium | reverse complement strand
TATTGCCGATTACGATGGCCATTTTATTTTGCTAGCCGAGCCCGGTAATATGCTCGTTACTTCTTTTACCGGGTATCGGTTGGATACACTCCGCATTCCGGAAAATGGAATGACAGATACGCTAATGATCAACATGCGGCTAATGGGCGAAGTGTTGCCAGAAGCTATAGTGACAGCTAAAAGCCGTTATTCAAAATACCAACTCGACAGTATGAAGCGCCGTATGGAATATGCCGATGTACTGGACAAGTCGAATATGCCGCTGGTAGGTGGGCCGGTAGATGGAAGTGGCTTTGGTATTTCGCTAAACTTGGGTCGCAAATCGAAAAAGGAAAAAGAAACCCGGCAGTTCAAATCGCAGTTTGAGTTGATGGAGGAACAGGCTTTTATTTCCTACATGTTTTCGCCACAAAAAGTAGCTGATATCACCGGGCTGAAAGGAGCCCAACTGGTAGAGTTTTTAAATATGTACCGGCCCACCAATGACTGGATACGGAAGCATACTACCGATGAGGACTTGGTGTATTATATAAATAGTAAAATGAAAGATTACCGTAAGAAAGGCAAGGTTAGTTAAGTTGCACAGCAGGCATCCGGTAGCCTTGCCCATCGTATAAATACAGCTCATCTACTTCGTACTGCCAGTACTTGTAGATGGGCGATTTTTTTAAATATTCCTCTACTTTGCTCTTGTCGTCCGCATTAATGATGATCCAGCAGCGTTGCGTTTCTAGACTTACGGTGTAATAATCTACTACGCCTTTGTTGATGAGGTAATTAATGTAAGTACGATGTGCCGGAACGAGGTTCATGAATTCCTCGTCCATCTCAAAAGAGATGATTACCTGGTACTTATTGAGCTGCGGGCCTAGCTGGTATATTTCGGATGACATTGACACATTTAAAAGTACAGCACTTACCATACGTAGCCAACTGTACCAGCACAAAAAAATCTAAATTTTCCAGTCCACTATTTCGTTGGCTTTAGTACTATCGTAGGCAGCTGTTATTTTAATGTAATTATCTGTGTAGCCTTCCATCGCCCCGTTATTATTACCTCTTTCGAATAGCACTTTGCGACTGCTGCCCTGGTGCTGCGCTGTAAAATATTGCATCTTCATATAGCTCAGGTTGCGGAGTGCTTTGTTACGTTCGTGGCGAACATTTACAGGCACCACCGGTGTCAGTTCCAGTGCATGGGTATTGTCCCGTTCGCTGTAGGTAAATACATGCAGGTAGCTAATATCAAGGCTATGCAAAAAGTCAAAGGTTTCTTTGAAATCTTCCTCCGTTTCGCCGGGGAAGCCAACAATTACATCCACGCCAATGCAGCAATGTGGCATCGCTTCTTTTATCATGGTTACCCGTTCGGTATACAGTTCCCGTTTATAGCGGCGGCGCATGGCTCCCAACGTTTTGTTGCTACCGCTTTGCAGCGGAATATGGAAATGCGGCATAAAACGCTTGCTTGTTGCCACAAACTGAATAATCTCCGGGCTGAGTAAATTGGGCTCAATAGAGGAAATCCGAAACCGCTCAATACCTTCTACTTCATCTAAAGCTTGTACCAGTTCGTAAAAGCTTTCCCTTTTTTCTCTTCGGCCTAGTTCTGAAACGGTAGCAGCGCTACTCCAACCAAAATCACCCAGGTTTACACCGGTAAGTACAATTTCTTTTACACCTTTTTCAGCCAGCGCATTTGCATTGGCTACCACATTGCTTACGGTATCGCTGCGGCTTTTGCCACGGGCCATAGGTATGGTGCAAAAAGAGCAGCTATAGTCGCAGCCATCCTGCACTTTTAGAAACGTACGGGTGCGGTCGTGCAGGCTCCACGAAGCAGTAAAACCATTTACTTCTTCAATATCGCAACTGCTTATTTTGCCGCTATCGCCTTTAGAAAGTTCTTTTAAATGCTGACTGATGTTGAATTTTTCAGCAGCGCCTAGCACCAAATCAACACCGGGGATAGAAGCAATTTCTTTAGGCTTTAGTTGAGCATAGCAGCCGGTAATTACCACCAGGCTTTCCGGTGCTTTGCGCTGTATGCGGCGTACCAGGTGACGGCATTCCTTGTCAGCATTATCCGTTACGCTGCAGGTGTTGATCACATATACATCTGCCTGTTCGTCAAAATCTTTTTTTACAAAACCGTCTTTCTCCAGCATACGGCTGAGCGTACTGGTTTCTGAAAAATTGAGTTTGCACCCGAGTGTATGAAAAGCCACGCTTTTTTGAGTATCCGTAAGCATAGCGCAAAGATAGCGGTGGCGAATGGTGAACGATGAGTAGAAAGGATCTTCTTCTTAACGAATGGTTAAGTTGCTGGCAGCTAATCGTTTTATACGGTGGTTAATGGATGGAGCAAATAAATACTTTGCAATAAAAAGAGGATTATCTACTACTTCAACCTAACTCAGGTAACTAAAAAAGCCAGCCATTTCTTACCTGAAATGCTGGCTTTTCTCAACTTATCACATACTCATCTTTGCACTATTCATTTACCACTAGTGGAATTACTTGCCTGAAACCAGGGCCGGTAACCCGTACGAAAACCCATTCAGAAGGTAGGGCAGCGGGTAGTCTAAAATTTACCAGGTTGCTACCTGGTATGATTGGTTCAGTGGAAGTTTTCAATAATCTTCCTGCTAAATCCACCAGATCAATACGAACCGTAAGGTTTTTGTCGGACACTATGTTGGCAGTAACATGGTTATTGCTGCGAACCAATGTTGGATACACATTCTGTACATACAACGACCCATTTTTCAATTGTACGCTTACCGTTTTAGATTGCTTGAATTTACCGTCTTTATCAGTTAGTTTCAATCTGTAAAATATAGGCTTGTTGTAGCTCGATACGGATCTGTCAACGTAGCTGTAAGACCTGTCAGCCGCTGAGTTACCAGCGGCGGTAACCTTTGAAATAGAATAGAAAAGCTGGCCATCATCACTCTTTTCTATTTCGAAATAATCGCTATTCTGTTCAGAAGCAGTTCTCCATTTCAATTCAACGGAGTTGTTGCTAAGTATTGATGCTGTGAAATCTTTTAGATCAATAGGTAATACGGTTGAGGTACTGCCAGAATAAATGAAATCGCCGGTGTTAGCTCCGTTGCCATTGGTAGCATTGCCCACATAATAGAAAGTAACCGGCCCGGCGGGTGGTGTATTGGTGGTAGGGGCCGTCCAAACCAGGTTATTAAAAGTATAAGTATTGGAAGCCGTCATTATTTCAGTATTCAGGTGGCTAAGCTCTATATCTGTTGCCGGAGCATTGGAATTAACAGCTGCAAATGGGTTAGTGCTGCTGAAGGTACCTATTGAAACACCACTGGCATTACGAGCCGAAATAGAAAACCCCCAACGGAGCCGGTCGGCTGCACCATGCGTAATGGTAATGGAAAAAGGGTAAGATTGACCTGCTACATACCCACCGGAAGAAGGCAGACCAGTAACAGCAACGTTGCCACCACCAGAATTAAGTGGATTTGTTGCATGACAACCGGTACAGTACACCCCTGTAGCACCGGTACGTCCTTTAGGTGGCACGGTATGAAATTTTATACCTGACTGCAATGCAACAGCTAGTAAAACAATCCCCGAAATGGCGTAAATTTTTTTCATTTCATTCCAATTTGTTAGAAGAAACGAAGTATGAAGCAAAGGGGTTGCCTGATGGTAAGCAAGTATTTTAGGTTGATGGTTTATTATTAAATAAGTGTAACCATTCCTGTGTTTTACAATAATCTCATAAGCAGATACAAAGCTTACCTGACCTATTAGCTTTTTTTAAATCTTACAAGTTTTATTTACTGTGCCATTTACTTCTATAAATTAGCCTCCAATCCTTAAAACATTTCTGCATGAAGCTTTCTACCCGTGGCTTGGCGCTGATTTTCAGCGCCTTTTTCTTTGTGGGCTCTGCCGTAGCCCAAAACTCATCCGGCGATATTGATAAAGCATTTGACCTGGTCAGGAAAAACGTAGCTACCCTGATGCTGACTGATGACGACATTGCCAATTCGTACGTCAGCAGTACGTATATTACACCAGAAGGGCTAACCATGGTATACCTGCAGCAGGCTTACAAAGGCATACCCGTGTACAACCAACTACAGGTAGCTGCTTTTAAAGATGAAAAAATCGTTTCGCTGGCTGGTGACCGTATTAGTAAGCTATCGCTGAAAGTAAATGAGCCGAACGGTGTGGCGGCTATTACGCCAATACAAGCCGTGCAGAAAGCAGCGCTGCACTTACGGCTACAACCCCCTTCTGGCCTAAGCCAACTGCCAGCTGCTAATAATTATGACAATATTTTTCGGTTTGCCCCAGCAGGTATCTCAGCGCAAAATATAACTGTGCAGGCTTTATGGACACCTGTAAATGAAAGCAGTATAAGACTTAGCTGGCAAGTGTATGTATCACCCTTGCATTCTGCTGATATGTGGCTAGTGCGGGTAGATGCTCTTACTGGCGATGTGCTGCAAAAAACTAATCTTACCGTAAGCTGCAACTGGACAAAATCCGCATCAGCCAATGCCATTTGTGAAGAACAACAGGCAGCACAGGCCGACACTTATGAGGAAGATGGTACCAATGCTATTGGCACCGTAAATTATCGGGTAATCCCTTACCCTGCTGAAAGCCCAATACATCCCGGAGGGGCACATGCTATTCGTATCACTCCCTGGACGGCGGCCCCAGGTAATGCTACTACACTCAACTGGCAGAGCAATGGAACTACAGAATATACCATTACCCGTGGCAACAACGTGCATGCTCATCTGGATCTTACTGATAATGATATGAATAATGGCCCCGCTGATACCTCAACAGCTATGTTGCCTGATTTACAGTTTATACAAGCTCCTAATTACACATTAGCCCCAACTGTTCGTAACAACCAGCGCTTTGCTACTGTCAATTTATTTTACTGGAACAATATCATGCATGATATCTCGTATCTGTACGGCTTTGATGAAGTAGCAGGTAATTTTCAGGCAAATAATTTAAGCCGGGGAGGCTTGGGCAACGACTATGTGCAGGCGGATGCACAAGATGGAGGTGGAACCGACAATGCCAACTTTGGTACACCTGTAGACGGTGGTGCCCCCCGGATGCAGATGTACCTCTTTACCTACGGTACTCCTGGCAAAGATGGCGACCTGGATAATGGCGTAATCGCCCATGAATACACTCACGGTATTTCTACCCGCTTCACTGGTGGCCCTGCTAATAGCTCTTGTTTGGATAACGCCGAGCAAATGGGCGAAGGTTGGAGCGACTATTTTGCACTAATGGTTACCACCAATTGGGGTACTGCCACTACCTCCGATGGGCCTACTGCCCACCCCATAGGTAACTATGTAATCAACCAGCCAGTAACAGGAGCAGGTATTCGTACCTATCCATATTCTACCAATATGAGCATTAACCCATGGACCTATGCTATGCTGCCCAGTACCGGTGGCGAGGAGCATAATATTGGTGAAATATGGTGTGCCATACTATGGGATATGACCTGGAACATGATACAAATGGATGGCATCAACACCAACTTATACAACCCCACCGGTACTGGCGGAAACAGTGCTGCTTTGAAATTGGTTACGGAAGGCATGCGGTTGCAGCCTTGTAGCCCCGGTTTTGTAGATGGCCGCAATGCTATCCTGAAAGCAGATACACTTTTCTTCGGTGCCCGGTATAGTTGCGCCATCTGGGCGGCGTTTGCCCGGCGGGGCCTGGGATTGTATGCTTCACAAGGCAGTTCTAATAATTATACAGACGGAGTAGCAAACTACATATCGCCATTAGGTATTATTAGCTACACTTTTTCGGCTGATAAAACAACGGCTGGCGGATATGAGCCTGTTACTTATACTTCCTTACTGGCAGCAGGCAACTGTGGTGATGCGAATGGCTACTATATCACCGACACTATTCCTACCAACGTTACTTACTTAAGCGGAGGTACCTCTTACGATGCTGCTACCAGGGTTGTGAAAATTAACCCGGTGAACATAGGATCTGGTCGGTCTCAGAGTTATAATATTAAAGTGGGAGTAAATGCCAATGCTTATTTCCCGCCTACTACTTATGTAAACGAATCAGTGCCTACAGCTACCATCCCCGCTACATGGACGGCTACCAGCACCGTAGCAGCCGGATGGGTGACTTCTACTACTAATAGAAGTGCACCATACTCATTTTTTGCTGTCGACCCGGCTACCGTTTCGGATAAAATGCTGGCTACTACCAATGCTTACACACTTACAGGTACTACCATGCTCACCTTCTGGCATTATTACAATCTGGAAAGCACTTATGATGGTGGAGTAGTAGAAATAAGCACTAATGGTGGTAGCACCTGGACAGATTTGGGAGCTTACATGACAACTAACGGATACAATGGTACCATTTCAACTACCAACTATGGTTCGCCCATACAAGGGCGCAAAGCTTTTACAGGCAACAGCGGAACATTTATCCAAACCGCTATCAACCTTACTTCTTTTGCAGGCCAAACGGTGAAATTCCGTTTTCGGATGGGGTCCGATAATGCTGTAAGTGCCACTGGCTGGTACATAGATGATATCATAATGAAATCAGAACCTCTTATCATCAATAAAAACAACGTTTATAATTCCAGCAATGTGTTGCAATATTCCAGCACCATTACTATGCCGGTGTCGCCTATCATATTGCCGGTAGTTTGGGGCAATTTTTCCGTTCAAAAACAAGGCAGTGCCTCACTACTGGTATGGAGTACTTTGCAAGAAACCAATACTGCTTCTTTTACAATTGAAAGAAGTAGTGATGGCACAAACTTTAGCCCAATTGCTACTGTAGCCGCTGCTGGCAATAGCAACACCCAACGCAACTATACGGCTAAAGATGCTTTGCCTCTGAAGGGCATTAACTATTATCGCATACTGCAAAAAGATAAAGACGGCAAAGCAGTTTATACCGAAATTCGGTCACTTACTTTTGACCGGCTGGAAAATGTGATTGCTATTTCGCCTAACCCTGCAAAGGATAAAATTGCCATCACCATTCCCGGCAATACAGAAAAACTATCCGCACAGTTAGTAAATACTTCAGGTCAGGCCGTTCATTCATTTATAATCAGCAGCCAGTATAGCCAGCAGCAATTACCTGCAATGGCACCCGGCGTTTATTATTTAAAAATGACCAGCAGCACACAAACCGTTGTAAAAAAACTGGTAATTGAATAATGCTTTTTAAAATTCAAGATGAAAGACCGCCCTGACTGGGGGCGGTCTTCTTTTTTGAAATAGATCATAATGAAATTACTTTTTCCTCTTGCTTAACCTGCCTGCTGCTCATCGCTTTCTGCCTACTCCTTTCAACTATAAGATAATTTTCACATTTACGAAATATTTCGGACATTGCTGCATGAATATAGTGCGGCGGTAATCCCTATTTTCGCCCATCTTTAAAAAAAGGGTTTCTAACTACGCTTTTATGAGCTTTAATAAGATTAACAACATCACCGGTTGGATAGTGTGCCTTATTGCATGTACGGTGTACATATTGACGGCCGAGGCCGGTGGCAGCCTTTGGGATTGCGGCGAATTTGTAAGTAGCGCTTTCAAGCTGCAGATACCCCACCCACCGGGGGCACCGCTATTTGTACTTATAGGTCGCTTTTTCATTATTCTGTTTGGCGACAATAACCTTACGGCAGCCAAGGCAGTAAACATCATGAGTGCTTTGGCAAGTGGGTTTACCATCCTTTTCCTGTTTTGGACCATTACCCACTTTGGTCGCAAAATCGTTACCCGTGGCAAAAATGTACTGGTGCCAATTGGTGGCACCACAAGTACCACCGCAGTTCTTTCCGAGAATTTGTCTGAGCTTTCTATGGGGCAAACGCTAAGCATTATGGGTGCAGGTGCCGTAGGTGCATTGGCTTACACATTTAGCGATTCATTTTGGTACAGCGCTGTAGAAGGCGAAGTGTATGCCTTGTCTTCTTTCTTTACTGCCCTGGTATTTTGGGCTATTTTAAAATGGGAATATGCAGCTGATAAGGATGATACCTTGAAAGCAAGTGGCCGTCCCGGTATTTTCCCTGACCGCTGGCTCATTTTCATCTTCTTTATGATGGGCCTAAGCATTGGTGTTCACTTATTGAACTTGCTGTGTATCCCCGCCATTGTGATGGTGTACTACTTCAAGCGTTTCAAAACTACTAACTGGGGTACTTTCTGGGCTTTTGTAGTGGGCTGTTTGGTGACTGGCTTTGTACAAAAAGTAGTTATTCAATACACAATTGATGGGGCTGGCTATACCGATATTTTTGCGGTGAATTCATTAGGCCTGCCTTTCTTTAGTGGCTTTGCTGCTTACTTTATTTTGATGGCAGCACTGATTGCGGTTGGTCTTCGTTTCAGAGCGGCCAGTTTTAATAAGAACGCTTTTATGGGCTGGTTCATTGGCCTTTCTCTGTTGCTGTTCATCCCCATGATTGTAAAAGCCGACGGCGGTAATAAGTTTCTGGGAATTATTTTGGCAATAGGCGTAGGCTTTTTAGGCGGCTATTTTGTAAAACCTGCTGGCCTGCGTACGCTGAAACTGGCCCTGTGGAGTTTTGCCTTTATGCTTATTGGCTATTCTTCCTACATCACCACTATGATACGTAGTAATGCCAACCCGGCGGTGGATATGTACAACGTGGATAACCCAATGAGTTTGGTAGGCTACCTAGGCCGTGAACAGTATGGAGATTTCCCACTATTGTATGGTCAGAAATTTACTGCCCAACCTACTCAGTACGAAGAAGGTGCTAATAAATATCAAAAAGCGGGTGTCCGTTATATTGAAAATGGTAAAGAAGGTCATTATGTGTACGATCCTGCCGATATGATGCTGTTCCCCCGTGTGTGGGATGCCAGCAACGACCAGGGCCATGCAGATTATTACGCCCAATATTTAGGCATTGGCAAAATGCAGGACGGTAGCTACGAACGCAGCCCCAATTTTATTGACAATGTAAAATGGTACGTAGGTTATCAAAATTACTTTATGTACATCCGCTACTTCCTCTGGAACTTTAGCGGTAAGCAAAACGATGTACAGGGTAGTGGTGCCGGCAATGTTCGGGATGGTAACTGGATCACCGGTATCAATTTTATTGATAACATTTTTTATGGTGATCAGAGTAAGCTGCCTAACACCATTGGCAAGGACAATAAAGCTCACAATAAGCTATTTGCCCTGCCGCTGATTCTCGGTTTGATTGGTATGTTTTACCATTACAACCGGCACAAAAAAGATTTCCTGATCAACTTTCTCCTATTTTTCTTTACCGGTTTTGCCATTGTGGTATATCTGAACCAGGCCGGTAACCAGCCCCGTGAACGGGACTACGCTTACGTAGGTAGCTTTTATGCTTTTGCGGTTTGGATTGGCTTAGGCGTATTGCAAATACGGGATTGGTTTGGCAGGAAAACAAGTGTTGGCACTGCTGGTGCTATTGCTACCATCATTTGTCTGCTGCTAGTTCCAGCCATCATGGCTTCACAAGAATGGGACGACCACGATCGTAGCAAGAAAGAACTAGCCCGTGACCTGGCCCGTGATTATTTGGAAAGTTGTGCTCCTAATGCCATCCTGTTTTCCTTTGGCGATAATGATACCTACCCACTGTGGTATGCCCAGGAAGTAGAAAGAATACGCCCTGATGTGCGGGTAATTAACTACAGCCTGATGGGTATTGACTGGTACATTAACCAGTTCCGTTATAAGGTAAATAATAGCGACCCAATTGATGTGATATTTACACCTGATCAATTGGAAGGTCGTAACCGGGATTATATCCGCTACCAGCAAAATGGCGATCAGACAAGTTTCCAGGATCTGAATAATATAATCCGCAACTGGATAGCCAGCAACGACCCCGGAAAAATGACTGGTCAAGGTGGTGGCGAGGAAATGATTAATACTTTCCCTACGCACCGTTTCAGCATTCCGGTAAATACCAGTCTGGTAAAGGCTAATGGTACTGTTGGGCCCAAAGACACCGCTATTGCGCCAATCATCAACTTTGAAGTAAGCCGGAACATTTTGATGAAAAATGACCTGGCTGTACTGGGTATTGTTGCAGCTAACGACTGGAAACGGCCCATCTATTTTACCAGTCCTTCTACCGAAGGCTTAGGACTAGATGCTTACCTACGCCGGGATGGAATGGCGTATCGACTGGTGCCTATTGCCAATGGCGATGTGAACCCTGACTGGATGATTGATAAACTGATGAACAAATTTGCCAGCGGCAATGCTAATGTGCAGAACGTGTATTTCGATGAAGAAAACCGTCGCCACCTGAATAATATCCGCCAGGCGTATGCTGATCTGGCTAATTACCTGGGTAGCAACAACCGCAAAGAAGAAGGTCGCCAAGTGTTGGGCAAAATGGATAAGCTAATGCTGCAAAGCAACATGCCGTATGGTATGACTAGCCGCTACAGCATGCAGGATCGCACTTCGCTGATGTGCCTGGAAGCTGCCTACCGCAACGAAGACAAGGCGATGATTGCTAAAGTATCGGCCTCGGTAAAAAGTGACCTGAACCAGCAGATGGAGTATTATGCTTCTCTTGGAAATATGAGCCGGGCTGAATTGGAAAACATGTTGAACCAGGCTAACCAGATGAACCAAACCAGCCGTGGCCAGGGCGATGCTTACCTGCAAACCAGCCTGCAAGGCAAGCAGCAGGGCATAGGGCCTTACGAAATCACCCAGGCATATAATCTGCTGATGACGATGAGCCAGATGGAGCAGATGTACAAGCAGGCGCCAGCAGCGGTAGAAATGCCTCAAAGCCAACAGCCGAGTACAATGCCAAAGGTGGATGGTGCTACAGGAAAGGATACCAATCCAACGAAGTAACTTTTAAATAAAAAATTGCTTTCAAAATAAACAGCCCGACTCATTGATTTGAGCCGGGCTGTTTATTTATCAATTGTCAATTATACATTATCAATTCCTGTGTCCTAAATATTCCTGTAGCATGATGGTAGCTGCAATTTCATCTACCAGTTTTTTATTGCGGCGGTCTTTCTTTTTCATGCCGCTATCTACCATACTTCGTTTTGCCATGCGGCTACTAAAGCGTTCGTCCACCATTTGCACCGGTATCAGGGGAAAATCTTTTTTAAATTTCGCTACAAAATTGCGAACGGCCTGTGTGCTATGGGTATCGCTATCATCCAGGTTCAGTGGTTCGCCTACCAGCATTTTTTCTACTGGTTCTGTAGCGAAATAGGTTTTGAGATAGGTCCAGATATTGAGCGTATCCACGGTAGCAAGTCCGGTGGCAATAATTTGCAGCGGATCAGTCACCGCCAGTCCGCACCGCTTGCCACCCCAGTCAATGCACATGATTCTCACGGGATGAAGTTTAATGTTTAAAGTTGTGCGATTCTGATTTTTATTATGAAACCCAAAGCCGTTAAAGATTGAGCCGGTTAAAATTTTAAGTAAACATCGCCTACCGAACTTTAAACCTTAGACCTTAAACTTTAAATGGCTATTTAGAGAGAACGGCTGTTTAGAGAATGAGTAAATCTGCAATTACAAATGCCGCAAACACCACAGAAGCAATACCGTTAGCCGTCATGAAAGCGATGTTCACCCGGCGCAGGTCGGTTGGTTTTACAATGCTGTGCTGGTAGACGAGCATTCCACAAAATACAGCGAAGCCAATCCAGTATAACCATCCAAATGGGCCAATTTTACCTGCCCACAAAACCATTCCGGCACTTAAAAGGTGCAAAATTTCAGATAGCCGTAGTGCTTTTGCCTTTCCCAGGAACACTGGCATAGAATGCAGTTTGTTGCTGCGGTCAAATTCTTCATCCTGCAAGGCATAAATAATATCAAAACCACTTACCCAAAACAAAACGGCAAACGAAAACAGGATAGGTAAAAGGGCAAATGCACCGGTAACGGCAATATAAGCACCAATGGGTGCCAGCGCCAGCCCAACCCCTAAGATGAGATGGCAAAGCGGAGTAAATCGCTTAGTGTAGCTGTAACCTAGCACTACCGCCAGGGCTACCGGACTTAGATAAAAACAAAGCCGGTTGATGAAAAACGTAGCAGTTATAAATAGCAAGCAGTTGGCAATCACAAACACAAAAGCATTACGTGAAGTAATGATGCCCTGCGGAATTTCCCGAATGGCCGTACGTGGGTTTTGTGCATCCCAGTGAGCATCGGCCCAGCGGTTGAAAGCCATGGCCGCACTACGGGCAAACACCATGCATAAGATGACAAAAACAAACTTCTTAACAAACTCAGAAGGAGTAGCTGGAGCAGCAATGTAATCACCTCCCCAACCAACAGACTTATTTAAGTTCCATTGTCTTATATCAGCTTGACTATAAGCTAATCCCAAGACAAAGCCAATCATGGCGAAAGGCATGGCGAAAATGGTATGGCTGAACTTAACAAGTGACAGGTATTTTTTTGCGGTAGCGATCATAGCGAGTAAGGGGCCTCACCCTCGTTCCCTCTCCTCCCGGAGAGGGATGCCTCTGTGTAAATTTCGTTACAAATGATAGCAGTGGATGAATACTGCTCCTTTTTCAAAAGCAAAGTTAGATTTCTGTAGCGGGTAATTGCGATTGATACAGTGCATTTAGCATTTGCTTTTCGCCTTCCTCCAGCTTTTTTCCTTTAAAGGTTTTCCAGTTATTAATATCAGTTAGCGCTTTGTCGAATCGGTATTGTTCATTACCCCAGGTAAAAGAAGACACATGCTTAGGCGGCTGGCTATTTCCAAACACATTGCAACAAACACCCACCGTTGTTCCGGTATTGAAGCCGGTGTTGATGGCGCTACGGCTGTAATCGCCCATTATCAATCCGGCTTTCTTACCAACCGGTATAAAATCCTGCGCTGTTTCGCTCCACATATTTACTTCACCCCCGGTGTTTTTTACATTGCTGTTGGTGGTGCCAGCGCCCAGGTTGCACCATTCGCCTATCACGGCATCACCTAAATATCCATCATGGGCCTTGTTGCTGTAGCCACTTAAAATGGCGTTTTTAATTTCACCACCAGCGGTACAGTGTGGCCCAATCGTGGTGCCGCCGTACAATTTAGCCCCCATTTTTACTACAGCATTGTTGCAAACAGCCACCGGCCCTCGAATACTTGTTCCCTCCATTACTAAAGCATCTTTGCCAATGTACACCGGCCCTTCTGCCGCATTAATGAAACAACCTTTCACGACTGCGCCAGGTTCTATAAAAATGTCTGAACCACCGGTAATAACATTGGTTGCATTAATTGGTTGGGAAGTACGCCCCGTTGTTAGTAGCTTATAATCAGTAGCAATGACCTTAGCATTCGTTTGAAAAAGCTGCCAGGAGGTTTGTAGAAAATCAGCTTGTTTTAACTCCTGCAACTGAATACCCTCTGGTAAATTCATCTGTACCGGGTAAGAGAGCAGACGATCAGTTTTCACCGCTATCAACCTTTCTTTATATATCCAACCTTCATCTGTTGCCAGGTTACTCAAGCCTTCGATATCTATAGAAGTAGGTAAGAGAGCTACATCTATATATAAGTAGCTTTCATCGGCAGGGGGGGTAGTCAAATGCAGGTAAGTTTCGCCCAGCGTGAATACCTGTACTTCTTCACTTTGGTTCATGTCTTTACTAATCCCCAGCCCCGGTTCGTGTCTCCACGAACCGGAAACACCCACTACCCTTAACTGCTGCCAACGTTCCTGCACAGAAAAAATACCTTGCCTTAGCGAAGCTACTGGCCGGGTAAGCGTAAGCGGATAAAATGCCTGGTGCGTTTGTGGTGTATCAAAGAGAATAATAGTCATGAGCTGTAAGTTCAGTAATAAGCTGGAAGCTGGCCGAATGAAAAAACCCTCAACTATAAAAGTTGAGGGCTTCAAATATTTGAGAGACTTACTTTTTGGCGTAACGCTTCTTGAACTTATCAATACGACCGGTAGTATCCAGCATAATATTTTTACCAGTGTAAAAAGGATGCGATGTATTAGAAACTTCCAGCTTAATAACCGGGTATTGCTGACCGTCTTCCCAATCAATTGTCTCACGGGTATTAGCGGTGCTTTTACCTAAAAATGCTTCGCCGTTGCTCATGTCTTTAAATACAACAGTGCGGTATGTCTTTGGGTGAATTCCTTCTTTCATGTTACGGAGTTTTTTCAGCCTGACTGCAACCAGGCGTCAGTTTTTTAAATTTGGGTGGCGAAAGTAAGCCTGCATTGGGGAAAAGCCAAAAGAAAAATGCTGTGGTGAATGGTCGATGGTGAATGACCAAAAAAATTTTATTATTCTTCACAAACAGTTATAGCTAATTTTTAAAGAAACTGACCTGAAAAACATTCACTATTTATCATTGACCATTCACTACTTCACTATTAACCATTCGCCAGAACAATTCCCTGTGCCCTTGCCAGCAGCACAATCTGCCCCAGGTGAAACCAGTCATGCTCTATAGAACCAGCTATTTGGGTGTAGTGGGTGGTATGACAACCTTCTGCAGTTTCGTCCAGTTTGGTTTCGTCGAAGTTGAGGATAGCCTGGTAGATATACTCGTATGCTGCCTGAAAGCCATCACGGGTTTGTTGCCAGCTTGCTTCGCTGGTATCTTCGGGCAGGTAAAAATCATTGCCGGGTGGAGGTACATCTTTATTATAAAGCAGCCGGTTGCCTACCCGCATCCGCCAATAGGCCAGGTGGTTTACCAGTTGCCAGATGGTGTTGCCCTCTCCATATCCTTTGGCCAGGGCATGCTGTGCTGAGATAGCGTTTAGCACATTTTCAGCATTGTATTCAATCCAGCTTTTGCCATGTTGCAAAGCTTCGTAGTTAGTGATGAGTCGTTTAAGGATGGACATAAATTTTGCGTTTCCTTTTGCTTAACAGTTTATGGGCCATATTTCAATTATGGGTTTTCAAACTTTATACTTTGAGCAAACCAGATGTCATGGGGACTACAAAATGGATAGTGCCAACTGCTATCTTTAAAAAATGAAATCGGTAGATAAAGCAGTGCAATTAAGGCAACACAAGCAACTAGCCACCGGACTTTTTTTGCTGATGCTGGTCATTTTTGTAGTGGCTACTTTGTTGTTGCGTACGCATAGCAATATGGCTTTAGGATTTGTAAAAGCCTTTGCCGAAGCTGCTATGGTAGGTGCTTTGGCCGATTGGTTTGCCGTTACGGCCCTGTTTCATTACCCGCTGGGTATGCGAATACCGCATACCAACCTGATAGAAAATAGCAAGAAAACCATTGGCGATAACTTGGGCAATTTTGTAGTATCAAACTTTTTAACGGCTGGCAATATCAAGCCCTACATTCAAAAACTAACGGTATCGGCCTATGCCGGGCAGTGGTTGGCTAAAGAAAAAAATAAGAAAATGCTGGTGACCGAAATAGCTCGCCTGCTGTACAACTTGGTGCAGCAGGCTGACGATGCAATCGTCACCGATTTCATTACAAAACAGGGAATCAAGTTGCTAAACACCCTGCCTTTGCATACTATGGCTGCATCGGCTTTACAATATTTTATCGACCACAACGAGCAGGAAAAAGGCGTAACCCTACTGGCCGCCAAAGTGAAACAGTTTATTGCCGAAAATGAAGCAATGGTGCAGGAACGGGTGAAAAAAGAAAGTCCTTTTTTTATTCCGGGTTTTGTAGATAAAAAGCTGGCGCAGAAAATTAGTAGCGGTCTCATTGGTTATTTTGAAGAGATAGAAAATGATCCGCAGCACCGGGTAAGGCTGGAAATCAGGGATCAGTTGCAGCAATTTGCCGCTAGCCTGCGAACTGATGCCAAATGGGAGCAGCAGTTGAACGACCTTAAAACCAACCTGCTTACCTCTGAAAAATTACATCAATACTCCTCCGATATTTGGCAAGCGGCTAAGAAAACACTACAGGAAGAACTGGCTAACGAAGCATCGGCATTGCTTCAGTATTTTTTCAAAAGCATAGATGAGTTAGCCTACAATCTTGGGCATGACGCTGCTTTGCAGCAGAAAATAGATGGCTGGATCCGCTATACCGCCTACAAGTACATTTTGCGAAATGCAAACGGAGTCGGAACCCTTATTAGTGATACGATTGGTAACTGGCAGGGCCGTGAACTGAGCCAAAAACTGGAACTGGAAGTAGGGAAAGATTTACAGTTTATCCGCATCAATGGCACCCTGGTGGGTGGCCTCATTGGTTTACTAATTTATTCGCTGGAACGGTTGCTGGCATAGCTCAGTTTAAAGTTTAAGGTCTAAAGTTTAAAGTTCTGCTGTTGTGACTTTGCTGGTTTTCCCATCACTGGTGGCCTACTTTTTACCATTTTCTTTTTGAGCCGGGCTGTAGAATACGCATTGAGCTTTTACGGCGTTAGCACCGTTCAGGTTTCATCTATCCATGGGCTTTTACTGATAAGAGGAATGAAATAAGTGTAAATGATGAAGACATCGCTTAAAGCAATGTTTTGCTTAACTGCAACAAAAAAGCCCGTTCTAATTTCTTAGAACGGGCTGGTTATTTTTTAAAAGGAGTTTTATAATGTACGTTTTACTTCTTCTTCTTCGTAAGCAACGATGGTGTCACCCACTTGAATATCAATGAAGTTTTTTAAGGTCAAACCACACTCAAAGTTGCTGGCTACTTCCTTCACATCATCTTTAAAGCGTTTCAGGCTACCCAGTTCAGCAAAGCCACCTTCCGTTTTCGGATAGATCAAGATACCATCCCGGAACAGGCGAATCTTCGCATCTCTTTTCAGACGGCCATCCAGTACATAACTACCGGCAACGGTAGCTTTATCAAACTTGTACACTTCCCGGATTTCAACATTGGCAACTTCCTTCTCCTGAATCTTCGGTTCCAACATGCCTTCCATAGCGCTACGGATTTCGTCGATAGCGTTGTAGATGATAGAGTACATCTTGATTTCGATGCTTTCTTGTTCAGCAAGCCTTGCAGCCTGTATAGAAGGACGAACGTTGAACCCGATAACGATGGCATCGGATGCGTTGGCCAGTGTAACGTCGGTTTCAGTGATGGCACCCACGCCCTTGTGAATCACTTTCACTACAATTTCCTCAGTGCTCAGTTTCTGCAAGCTATCGCTCAATGCTTCTACCGAACCATCCACGTCACCCTTGATGATAACGTTCAGTTCCTTAAAGTTACCCAGTGCCAGACGGCGACCGATTTCATCCAGCGTAATGTGCTTACGAGCCCGCATACCTTGTTCACGTAGTATCTGTCCACGTTTGTAAGCGGCTTCTTTTGCTTCAGCTTCATCCGTAAACACTCTGAACTTTTCACCTGCTTGCGGTGCACCATTCAGGCCCAAGATTAATACTGGTACAGATGGTCCAGCTTCTTCACGTTTCGTATTCCGCTCATTGAACATAGCCTTTACACGGCCAAAGTACTGTCCACTCACCACAATATCACCCTGGTCAAGTGTACCATTTTGCACCAGTACAGTAGCTACATAGCCACGGCCTTTATCCAGCGATGCTTCAATGATGGTACCATTGCCTTCTTTATCCGAGTTAGCCTTCAGATCCAGCAACTCTGCTTCCAGCAGTATTTTTTCCAATAGCTGATCTATATTCAATCCCTGCTTGGCACTGATTTCCTGGCTTTGAAATTTACCTCCCCATTCTTCTACCAGCAAGTTCATACCAGCCAGTTGCTCGTATATTTTTTGTGGGTTAGCACCATCTTTATCAATTTTATTGATAGCAAAGATCATAGGTACATTAGCAGCTTGCGCATGGCTGATGGCTTCACGAGTCTGAGGCATCACTGCGTCATCTGCCGCAATTACAATTACTGCAATGTCAGTCACTTTTGCACCACGGGCCCGCATGGCCGTAAAGGCTTCGTGGCCCGGTGTATCCAGGAAAGTAATTTTCTTATTACTACTAGTGGTTACTTCGTAAGCACCAATGTGCTGTGTAATACCACCGGCCTCACCACTGACTACATTCGCTTTTCGAACATAGTCAAGCAACGATGTTTTACCGTGATCCACGTGACCCATGATAGTTACAATAGGGGCACGGCTTTCTGTATCTTCTAATCCGTCATCGTTATTATCATCATCAAATTCATCAGCATCATCTACACCAATAAATTCTACATCGAAACCAAATTCTGAAGCTACCAGTTCAATTACTTCAGCATCCAGGCGCTGGTTAATACTTACCATGATACCGAGGCTCATACACTTGCCAATTACTTCGGCAAAGCTTACGTCCATCAGGTTAGCTAATTCGCTACAGCTAATAAACTCCGTAACCTGTAGCTTATTATCTTCTCCTTGTGTACCCATTGCTTCAGCAGCTTCTTCCCGCTTAGCACGACGATACATGGCCTTACGGCTCTTACCACGTCCACCAGAACCGGCAAGTTTAGCTTGCGTTTCCCGGAGTTTTTCCTGAATTTGTTTTTCGTCAATTACTTTATCGCCATCATTAACCCGACGTGGCGGTTGGTTAGTACCTGGCCCCTGACCTTGTCCTGGGCGGCGGTTGCCACCTTGCTGATTGTTGCCATCCCGGTTAAACGGTGGACGATTGCCTCCAAATCCACCACCTTGCTGACCTCCTCCAGGGCGTTGGCCTGGACCACCTTGTTGGCCGCCACCGCCAAAGCGATTTTGGGTACCGGCAGCACCATTATTGCCAGCTTCGCCAGCTACTGATCCTTTACGGTCAACTGGTATGCGTTTGCGTTTGCGTTTTTCCCGGTCACTGATTGTGTTTGCATTATTCCCTGCATTACCACTACGTGGGCGGGTATCACTTTCAACCGGCAGGTTTATTTTACCAATGATTTTAGGTCCTTCCAGCCGGTCGGCACGAATATTTTCAATAACTGGTTCGGCTACTGGCTCAGGTTGTGGTTGTAAGGTAGCAGCAGGTGTTACCACTTGTGGCCGTTGCGGTTGCTGTACTGGCACCGGGCGAGCTGGTGGCTGATTGCGGTTGTAAGATGCTCCACCGTTGCCGTTGCCATTACCATTATTTCTATTTGGCTGCTGGGTAGGCCTGTAAGCATCCCTACGGGCACGGGTCGAATAGTCTATAGCGTTCAGATCAATCTTATTAATAACCTTAGGCCCTTCTACTGTAGGGGCTTCGATACGGGTAATTTCTGGTTGAGTAGGAGTCGTAGGTTCCTGTACTTCGGCAGGTGCTTCCTGTGGAGGCATTTCCTGCGGAGTTGATTCGGGAATAACAGGCTCTTCCTTTGGTGCAACCGGTGCAGGCTGTTCTTCCGGCTTAGGTTGCGGTACTACTTCTGGTTCAGGTTGTGGTACTTCGGCAGGGGCTTGTGGCTGAGGCTGTTGTGGCTGCTCTTGCGGGGCCACTTCCACTCCAGGAGCTACTTCCGGCTCTTCAATCCTCACTGGTTCGGGGGCAGGAGTAGGTTCTGGAACTGGCTCTGGCTGCAGTTGGGCAGGAGTTTCCTGTGCTACTACTGCAGCTTCTTCTTTCTTACGACGCTGTAATCTTTCGTCTGGTGGTAATTCGTTAATTATCTCCTTGTCAGAAATTTTCTTTTCTTCTTTTTTAAAGCTTAAGTCCTCGTCTTCTCTTCTTCTGCGGGGCTCGGCTACTGCATTTTTAGGTAGTTCAATCCGGTCACTTTTTTCCTTCGCCGTCTTATCGCCCTGAAAACCCTGCTGTAGTGCATAATACATGGGTTCGGTGAGTTTGACGGTAGGCTTCAGTTCGTCTTTTGAAAAACCTTTGTTTACCAAAAAATCGATCAGGGTATCCTGACCAATGTTGAATTCTTTGGCGGCTGCTAATAACCGTGGTAATTTAGTTTCTGTCATTTATCGTTTTTATCCCTCCTCAAAGGTCTTGCAAAATTCACGTTTGCAAATATTAATTTATTAGCCATTTATCCCACAGGAGAGAAGCAGGTCAGGCTTTGATTATACTACTCATTCCCGTTCAAATTCTTCTTTTAAAATACGGCGAATGTCAGTAATGGTTTCTTTTTCCAGATCGGTACGGCGTTCCAATTCTTCCGGTGTCAATTCCAGTACACTGCGGGCCGTATCACAACCTATTCGTTTCAGTTCATCAATGATCCAGGCATCAATTTCATCACTAAATTCTTCCAGATCAATATCGTACTCTTCTACTTCACCTTCATTATCCCGGAATACGTCAATATCCAGACCAGTTAATTCACAGGCCAGCTTAATATTTACGCCTCGTTTTCCGATGGCAAGGCTTACCTGATCTGGCTTTAAATACACATTTGCATGCTTGCTTTCTGTATCAATATCCATGCTTGTTATTTTGGCAGGCGTAAGCGAACGCTGCACTAACAAGTTGATATTAGAAGTCCAGTTAATAACATCGATATTCTCGTTTTTCAACTCCCTTACAATACCGTGAATACGACTACCTTTCATACCTACGCAGGCACCTACCGGATCAATACGGTCGTCGAAACTTTCTACTGCTACTTTAGCTCTTTCGCCGGGTTCCCGTACAATTTTCTTTATACTAATAAGGCCATCCGCTATTTCAGGCACTTCTATAGCTAACAATTCGGACAAAAAGGACGGGTGTGTGCGGCTGAGAATGATCACCGGGCTGTTGTTTTTCATCTCAACCTTCTTTACCACAGCTCTGGCAGGTTCTCCCTTTTTAAAGTAGTCCTGCGGAATCTGCTCACTTTTAGGTAAAAGCAACTCATTGCCTTCTTCATCCAGCAACAGCACTTCTTTTTTCCAAACCTGATATACCTCGGCAGAAATAATTTCTCCTACCCGGTCGGCATATTTTTTCACCAAAATATTTTTCTTCAAATCGCCAATGCGGCTAGCCAGTGTTTGCTTAGCAGCCAGAATGGCACGGCGACCAAAATCATACAGATCAATTTCTTCGTACAGCTCTTCGCCCACTTCGTAGTCGGGGCCTATTTTTACAGCATCTGCGTACTCAATCTCCTTCAGGTCATCTTCCGAAAAACCGTCCTCTACAATCATCCGATGGCGCAGAATTTCAAGATCACCTTTTTCGGCATTTACGATTACGTCGAAATTTTCATCGCTACCAAACTTTTTTCGCAGCAGCGTTTTAAAAACGTCTTCTACCACCTTCATTAGCGTAGGACGGTCAATATTTTCGGCATCCTTAAACTCCTGGAATGCGTCTATAAGATTGATACTTGCCATGTCTTATGTTCTGTTTTACGATACACGACAGCCCGTTTCCAGCAGGACAGCAATCGTGTATCTTCTTTAAAATTTAATTTGAACGGTTGCAGTTTTTATGTTTTGAAATGGAATGATATGTTGTTTTGTTTCTGCTTTCTTTCCTTTACCGGTTATGGTTTCCAGCATTATTTTTACGTCGTTCACCTCTTTCAGTTCGCCTTCTAATTCAGCCCCTTCAACAGGTACTACCAGTAGGTTCCTACTGATGTTCTTTTTATACTGCCGGATCATCTGTAGTGGTTCGCCTACTCCTGAACTGCTTACTTCTAGCGAGAAATCGTCATCCGGAAAGAATTTTTCTTCCTCTATCTGCTTATAAAGAGCCCGGTTGAGTTTAGTACAGGTATCAATGGTTACACCATTGTCGCCGTCGATAAACACCTTTATATTGTTAGTAGGTTTTACTTTTACCTGAACCAGAAAGAACTCCGGTGTGGGCTGAAGCAATTCGTTGATGTATTCGTTAATACTGGTAAGCTGTGCTTCCGTTGCCATAGGTACAAATAGAAAGGGAACGGAGTCCGTTCCCTGTTGTTATTAACTTTAGAACACAAATGTAACCTCATCTAAAACAAATTTCCAAATTTCATTTTGCTAAAAAACCTTAACAGGCTCACTTTGTTACAGATAGTAATTTTGTGCCCGTTATGTCATTATCCTTTTTGTTTTTTCTTTTACTTGGCTACATCTTGTACCGCTTTGTAGTTGGCTTTGTATTGCCTGTGGCCCGTACAGCCAGGGGCATGAAAAAGCAATTTGAACAAATGAAGCAACAAGGCTATTCGCCAAACGAAAATAGCGGAGCCGCCAATCATAGCACTTCCTATAATGAGACTCCTTCAGCTCATTCACGAACCACTTCGGGCCGCAAGGGAGCAAAAGAAGACTATATAGAATTCGAGGACGTTCCTGCGCCCAAGCGCTAATCCAGCAGCCAGGCCAGGCGTTCTTCAATAATGCCATTGGTATGCAAGTGGCAGGTTTGTATACCCAGCGCTTCGGCAGGCGGAATGTTTTTATAAGTGTCATCTACAAATAATGTTTCCGCTGGCACCATATCGTGGGCATCCAGTACAAACTGATAAGCTGCTGCATCTGGTTTGCGCTGTTGAATAAGGTGCGAATAATAAGGCACATCAAAATAGCTTTCGAAAGACCGATGCGGATGCTGCTCGGCAAACATGCGGTGGAAAGTATCAAAATGAATAGCATTGGTGTTGCTTAACAGGTATATCTTATAGCCTTTCTCTCTCAGCTGATCTACAAAATCAAAACTTTTAGGCCGAAAACCAACCAGCATGGCACACCAGGCTTTCTCTATTAAGTGCCTATCTACAAATAGGCCGGTTGCTCTTTCAAAGGCAATATAAAATTCATCAGCCGGTACAAGCCCTTTTTCCAGATTAGCAAATAGCGGGTTAGCATTGGTCTGGCTGTAAAATTCTTCAAAATTGGTAACGCCAAGGGCTACAAAAGCATCCTGTGTTTTTTGGTAATCGACATTAAGCAGCACACCGCCAAAGTCGAAAATGATATTTTTAATTTTCATTGGCAGCAAAGAAAAATGATTTGGCGGCAATTTGTATTTTTCTACATTTGCCACCCGCAAAACAAAAATGTTTGCAGGGCCTATAGCTCAGTTGGTTAGAGCACCTGACTCATAATCAGGGGGTCCAAGG
>CAXTDG010000002.1:0-23028 GCA_964242675.1 uncultured Chitinophagaceae bacterium | reverse complement strand
ATATTGGGGCATGAATGATTACATTAAAAAGATGAGCCAGCAGCTGCGTAACGACCTGGGAAATGTAAATGTAATAGCCGTGGATCTGTACGACGGAAAAGTGGCGACCAATCCACAGGAAGCCAGCCAGTATATGAGTGCAGTAAAAAAAGAAAGGGCTGAAGCCATTTTTAAAGGGCTGTATGCTTTTGAAAAAGATGCAGATAAATTTTACACCATTGGCTGGTGCTTTGGTGGCGGCTGGAGCTTGCAAGCCAGTTTACTTGCCGGAGACAAAGCTGGCGGCTGTGTGATGTACTACGGCATGCCTGAGAAAAACGTAACCGCACTAAAAAGCCTGAAATGCGATGTGCTGGGCATTTTTGCCAATAAGGATAAATGGATAAACCCTGCCGTGGTAGATACGTTCAAAACGAACATGAAAGCGGCAGGCAAAGAACTGGAGCTACACCAGTACGATGCCGACCATGCCTTTGCCAACCCCAGCCAAACGGATCGTTACGATGCCAAGGCTGCAGATGATTCGTACTATTACGTAAAGGAATTTTTGAGTAAGAAGCTGGATAAAGAGTAGGGAAAGGAAAAAAGAACCCTGCTTGCGATAATTTGTAAGCAGGGTTTTTTATTTTATGGTAGTTCTTTCGAATTGCCAATAGTCCGCAACCTATCAGGCATAGTTTCACCAGTTGCTATTACAGTATCATGATGGTTAATACAAATCAACCATTTGTATTTCTTGGAAGCAACATACAGTTCATCTAAACAACTGCATTCTTCAATAACTGTAACAATACTACCTATCTTACCTTCATAAAACCAGAATTTATCCTGATCTCCATTTATAAAAAACCAAACAATTTCATCCTTATCTACAAGCCAATTTAAATATTTATAAGACGTAGCATAGTCAGATGATATACTATATGTATCCAACTTAAAAAATTCCCATAGCCAAACAGGCTTTTCTATCCGATCATTTTTGTATGAAAACCCTCTGTAACTACAGAAGGTATCATATATCCTATCTTCTATACCCAACAAATTTTCAGTTACACTCAGTGATCTGAAATCAGAGGACTCAATATTTTTGTCACGAATAACATGTTTAATTTCTACGCTAAGAGAATCATCCCATATATCAGGCATAAAGTAGTGAAGTGTTGATTTTTTACGAATTTTCTACTTCCCAATCTTCTGGTAACTAGCCGAAATGCCTTTAATCATGGAAGAGCTAAAGCCTTGATGCTCCATTTCGTTGAGGCCTGCAATGGTGCAGCCTTTGGGGGTAGTTACTTTATCAATTTCTTTTTCGGGATGACTGCCGGTTTCAAGTAATAATTGGGCAGCGCCTTTTACGGTTTGAGCAACAATAAGAGAGGCGGTGTTAGCATCAAAACCAATCTCAATTCCACCCTGAATATTGGCCCGAATATACCGCATGGCAAAGGCCGTTCCGCAGGCACCGAGTACGGTAGCAGCATCCATCAGTTGTTCGTCTATCGTTACGGTTTTGCCTAACTGGTCAAACAGACTTTTTACATAATCTGCCTGTTGCACCGAAGCTCCACTATGGCAAAGGCAGGTAATGCTTTCCCGAATGGCAATAGCCGTGTTAGGCATGGCCCGGAATAGCGGCATTTGCACACCAACTGCTTCCTGTAAATGATTTAACCACACACCGGTAATCACCGAAATGAGCATGTGTTTTTGCGGTTGCAACTCTCCCTTTATTTCTTCAAGAATAGCAGCGTAGTTATAGGGCTTTACTGCCAGGATAATGACATCACTTTCTGCAACCGCTTTTTTATTATCGCTATGAACTTTGAAACCTTTGGCTTCAAAAACTTGGAGCGTAGCTGTGTTACGTTTAGTAATGGTAATAGATTCAGCAGTGCAAAAGCCACTGCCAATCAAACCTTCGGCTATGGCGGTGCCTAAGTTGCCGCCGCCAATGATGGCTATTTTTTGAGACATAATTATTTCAGAAATTGATACTGTAAAAGGACTTATTCTGCAAGACGTTTTAATGTTTCATCATATTGAGATCTTGCTTCTTTAAATTTCTACTCAATACTGGGGCGAATTGTAGATGATTCAAGCACATTAAGAATTTTTTGAAGTGTTGCTTCATCCTCTATTTTTTAACCTTAACAATAAGTTGTTTTTTCATTTCTTCTAAACTCATAAGTTCCCTTTTCTCAAAAATACAATTTAGAAAACCAATCCTTTGATTTTGAACTTACCCTGGCTCAGTTCCAACGCTGGTGAAGGGAATTTGAAGCCATTGAGAATATAAAAAACGGTATGCAGCACCTTGCTTTTTGTTTTGATGCGGGTGAAATCAACATCGGGTGCCAGGTAGAATTGGCGATAGCGGGGTATGTCTCGCCGGTCGAAGCTAGGACCAATGTTTTGGGTGCCGCCAAACATGCCTTCAGCGCCATAACCAACGGCTATGTTCAGCCACTTTGGAATTTTTGTATCAGGTAAAAATGCTTGCAGGTTAGCACTGAGCCAATAGCTCTGCCCGTTGTAATCTTTTAGCATTCGTTCCGGTAGGCTGCTACCGTATAGATTATCAGCCCGCTTTTCCAGGCCTGGGTCGTTGTAGTCTTTTACATGGAACGACCATTTGTAACTAATGCGTTGTTCGTGCCAGCCTAATTGCTGGGCTGCAAACAAACCACCACCAAAAACATTGGCCGCCATATCACCCCAGCTCCAGCCCCATTGGCTGCTAAACCCATCAAGGGTTTCAATAACGGTAAGGAAGCCCGGACCACTAATAGCAGCTAATAACACTGCTTTTTTTTCAGATGCACCGCTCCAACGCCAGGCACCATAAGTGAGGCGGCTAATGCCATAAGCACTCCAGGCATGGCCCGCTTTGTCCATTTGCTGCCACTCGGCGTTGTCGTTGAAAAAGTGGAAACCAGAACGGGGATAATCGGCATACCAGGCGCTGTTGAGGCCAACAAGGGTAATGCCGTACACGCCAATGCTGCCATAGGTTACCAGCCGCTGCCGGTTTCTGTAAATGTCTTTTTGATGGGCAAAGCTAAAATCGGATGAAGTGGATTGTGCAATGATAGTATCTACACTGGCAGACCGATACGTCGCCACTTTTATAGTATCCTGAGCATAAGCAGATTGCAGAGAGAAGAATGCTAGAATGAGGATGAAAAAACGATAAAATAAGTAAGTGCGTTGCACAGAAATATATTGATAGTGGTTAGCTGGTAGATAAGTAAAACGAGTTGCAAACCTACATCTACGGGTTGGATGTTGTACCAGGTTTTCACCAGGTGGCACCAGCGTGTAAGGCTGACTAAGTACATTAATGAAAGAGGGATACTACAAGCATTGCTGCACCTTACACAAAAGATAATGGTATTGCTGCTTTAGAAATCTTTGTAAAAAGAAGCATTTAGCTTCCTTTCCTCTGTATACAAACGACTAATGGCAAAAAGACTCCACCAGTTTCTTTACTCGCCACTTCTATTTATCTTGTTGCAAAACTTCATCCCTATGCCGTCAAAACAACTTTGCTTCGCTACACTTGTATTTACAATCATGAATTTGAATACCCTGGAAGCACAACCTATTACTTGGCCGCAGGCCACCCCACCCGTAGCACCTATAAAAGCCAAAAACGTAGGTATGCACGGCGATGAACGCATAGACAACTACTATTGGATGGGCGATTACTTTTTTAAAGGCCCCGACAGCACGAACGTAGTAAGCTACCTGACCGATGAAAATACTTACCTGAAAACGATGATGGCTTCCACCGAATCTTTTCAGGATAAGCTATACAATGAGATGAAAGGCCGCATCAAAGAAAAGGATGAATCGGTGCCTTATATTGATAATGGTTATTACTACTACAACAAAACAGAAGAAGGAAAGGAATACTACATCCTTTGCCGAAAAAAAGGAAGCCTGGCAGGAAAGGAGGAAGTGCTTCTGAATGTAAATGAACTTGCCGTTGGCCATCCATATTATGCGTTGGGTGGCACTAGTGTAAGCCCCGACAATAAACTGCTTGCTTATAGTGTAGATACCGTGAGTCGCAGGCAATACATTATTCATATCAAAAACCTGGTAACCGGTGAAATATATAAAGATGCTATTACCAATACCGAAGGCGGAATTGTATGGGCAAACGATAATAAGACCATTTACTATACCGCTAAAAATCCGGTGACGCTGCTGTCGGAAAAAATAATGAAGCATGTGCTGGGTACACCGCAATCCAGCGATGTGCTGGTGTATGAGGAAACAGATAAGAGCAATTACATTGGGGTTGATAAATCCAAATCGCAAAAGTTCATTTTCATTATTTCGCAGGCTACCTTATCCAGCGAAATACGCTATGCAGATGCGGATGATCCTGCTGGTGTTTTCAAAGTGTTTCAGCCCCGTATGAAGGATGTACTATACAGTGTAGACCATCAGGGCAACCGGTTTTTGATACGCACCAACAACGATAGTGCAACCAACTTTAAGTTGATGGAAACTCCACTTACTGCTACCGGCGTAAGCAACTGGAAAGAAGTAATTGCCCATCGGCCCAATGTATTGCTTCAAGATGTAGAAGTATTTAAAGATTATCTGGTATTATCAGAAAGAAAAGATGCCTTGTTGCAACTGCGTATTCAGGATTTAGCAAATAAAAAAGAACACTATTTAGATTTCGGAGAACCTGTCTATACGGCCTATCCCAACGTGAACCGGGATTACAATTCCAAAATCCTTCGCTATGGTTACACATCGCTTACCACGCCTTCATCCGTGTACGATTACAACATGATTACAAAGGCCAAGACCCTGTTGAAGCAGCAGGAAGTAGTAGGTGGATACGATCCTAAACAATACACTACCGAAAGACTATGGGCCACGGCAAAAGATGGTACGAAAGTGCCGATCTCTATTGTGTATCGAAAGGATTTTGTAAAAGATGGTAAGCATCCGCTATTGCTGTACGGCTATGGTTCTTACGGTAACAGTATGGATGCCGGTTTCAATAGTTCCCGGCTTAGCCTGCTCAACCGGGGCTTTGCCTACGCCATAGCCCATATACGGGGCGGGCAGGAGATGGGCCGCCAGTGGTACCTCGACGGAAAGTTGATGAAGAAGAAAAACACCTTCACCGATTTTATTGACTGTGCCGAGTTTTTAATTCAAAATAAATACACTTCTAAAGAGCACCTGTACACCAATGGCGGCAGCGCTGGCGGATTGTTGATGGGGGCTGTGGTAAACCTGCGGCCCGATCTGTGGCATGGCGTGGTAGCCGATGTACCTTTTGTAGATGTGGTAACCACCATGCTGGACGAAAGCATACCACTTACTACTAACGAATTTGATGAGTGGGGCAATCCGAAAAATAAGGATGCGTATGACTATATGAAATCCTATTCGCCGGTAGATAATGTGGTAAAGGCCAGCTACCCCAACCTGCTAGTAACCACCGGCCTGCACGATAGCCAGGTGCAATATTTTGAACCTGCCAAATGGGTAGCTAAACTACGGGTTAATAACACAGGTAACAATGTAATCCTGCTAAAAACCAATATGGCATTCGGTCACGGTGGTGCTTCCGGTCGTTTCGATTATCTGCATGATGTGGCTTTGCGCTATGCATTTTATCTGGGGTTGGAAGGGATTAAGGAGTAGCGGTTTTTGGAGTTGGCAAGTAGTATTCTGCCTTGGTTCATATTCTTACAACAGATGTTCGGAAGAGATTTTTTGCCTCAGAGAGGCTACCTGTTTGTAGAAAATAATACATTTTAAAGTTTCGTCATTGCCCCAGCGGGGCTACCTTTTAGGGTAGCCCCGCTGGGGCATAAGCCCTTTTTAGGAAACTAATTTGTCTACAAACAGGTAACGCCGCTGGCGTATAAAACCGTAAATACTTTATCTCTTCAATTTCTTCCGAATACCTATGATGGAGACACGAATCGGAGCTAAGAGTCTACAGTATATCATCGCCTTTCACTTAAAATGAAAATGCTGTAAAAAGGCCTCCCGGTAGGCTCGACCAATGGGCAATTCATACTTATCAACCATCACTTGCTGGTCGTTGAAAGACTGTATGGCGTTCATGTTGATGGCGAAGGAGCGGTGAATACGAATGAGGCTGGCCGACCTGATTTTTTCCATAAACTGGTTGAGAGACAGGCGAACGGTGGTTTTGCCCTCGGCCGTTATCAGGTTGATGTAGTTGTTATCTGCTTCGGCATACAAAATATCCGACAACTTCATTTTTACGAAGCGATAATTGTTCTTTACAAACAGGTAATCCTGCATTTGCAGCAGTACTTCTTTATCGGAATTGGTTTCCGCAGGGGCGGTGCTTTTTTCTATGGATACTACTTTGGCCGAAGGCTGACTACCCTGGTGGGCAATGGCAAAATTACTAATGGCCAACTCTATGGCTATGCGTACGTTGCTAATGTGGTAGGGCTTGGTAAGGAAGGCAGCAGGCTGCATTCCTTTTACCCGGTTTACAGTGGCATTATCAGTAAGGGCCGTAAGAAAAATGATAGGAACCGATTTGTGTTTCAGCAGTTCCTCCGCTGTTTGGATCCCATCTTTTTTACCCATAATATTAATGTCCATCAGCACAATGTCCACCTCGTTTTCAGTGAAAAGCTGTTGTGCATCTTCGGCATTATCGGCTATACCCACTACCGTATACCCGTCGTTCTCCAAGCCCATACTCAGGTTCAGGGCTACAATACTTTCATCCTCAACAATCAGTACGTTTACGTTTTCATGTGGCATGTGGCAAATCTAAAGGGGGATGTAATGAACAATTAATAATGAACAGTGAACAATGGTAATACAAGCGAGTCTGTATTCGATTTGCTACGGTTCTTTATTGTTCACTATTCATTGTTCATTTATTTACGCCGCTTTCAGCGGAATGTTGATTACAAATTCGGTTCCGTTGCTGGTATCAACGGTTTGTTTAGCACGTAGCTGACGGCAAAGCGATACGATTAATTGCTTGCCAAAGGAGCCTTTTCCTTGTTGCCATTTCGCCAGGCTAAAGTCTTGTCCATTGTCTTTTACCGATAGCCGTATGCTACTGCCTTGGTCGGTGAGCGATATATGTAGGGTAGGGTGTTCCACTTTGGCGTACGCATATTTTAGGGAATTGGTAATAAGTTCGTTTACAATTAACCCAATAGGTAGAGCGGTATCCACGTCCATTAGCTCCTGCTCTACCTGTACCTGTAGTTCAAAGTTCTGGTGGCTATAGCCGTACGACTGCATCAGCGATTCGGCCAGGTCAGTAATGTATTCTTTCAGGTTTACGGCGGTCAGTTCATCTTTACTATACAGCCGCTGGTGTATCAGGCTCATAGCCTGCACCCGTTCGCCACTCGTTTTTAGGGCACTAATGCTTTCCTCGTCCTGCAACTTGTAGGTCTGCATATTTAGCAGGCTGCTTACAATCTGCAGATTGTTTTTCACCCGGTGGTGTAGTTCTTTCATCATTACTTCCAGCCGAGTGGCCTGGGCAGTCAGTAGCACCTTTTGGTGCTGCACCCGGCGGTACAGGGCTATCAGGCCAATAGCCAAAGCACCAATAAGCACCAGCCCAACAACCAGCCAGATAATGCGACTGCTTTTTACCTCGTTTTCAGCATGTAGCAGGCGGATGGAGGTTTCATTTTTCTCTGTTTCGTACTTGGTCTGCAGTTCATCTACCTGCTGCGTTACAGCTATGCTATTGAGCGAATCGTCTAAATCAGTTGCCTTTGTATAATAAAACAAAGCTGAATCGAGCCGACCAACTGCCTCGTAGGAACGGGACATTTGCAACATTCCATTTACCATGCGGTTAGGCCGACCCGTTTGTGTAGCAGCGGCCATCATTTTTTTTGCATACAGTAGGCTCAGATCTTTTCTGCCCGACTGTAAATAGGCTTCTGAAATATTGCCGTAATTGTGAGATAGGCTAACAATGTTGTTGTTCTTTTCATTAATAGCTACCGCCTGAAACAAGTACATCAGTGCAATAGGGTAATCTTTCTTTTGTTCGATATATACCTGGCTAATATTGTTGTATAGCTTACTGCCATACTCCTTGCCTTTCCCTGAATTAACCATCAGACGAATGGCTTTTTTGAAAGCCGTTAAAGAAGTATCGTATAATTTGGAAGCGAGTGAAGTATCGTTCAATACATCAGTATGCTGACGCTTTGCCTTATCTCTGTACAACGTACCCCATAGGCTCAGGCTGTTTATAATACCAGCCGTATCAGTAATATCGGAGTACAGATTATAAGCCCGGGCACTATAGGCAATAGCACTGGCATTATACTCGGTAGTACGTTCCTGGCCACTCATGTCTTTATACACCTGTGCCAGCGATAGGTAGGCCGCAGCGGTAGCTGCTTCGTTGTGCAGGTCCTCATACAGGCTTACAGCAGTCAGGCCATTGGTAGTTGCTTTTGTATACGCTCCTTTGTTTTGGTAAATGGCTGTAAGCGTCATTAGGGCATTGGCCCGACCAAGCGTATAGGAAGTTTGAAGGCTTGCCTGTTCGGCTAACAAAGCGGTAGCCAGTGCCGAATCAAGATTTCGGGAAATCTGTTTCTGCGCCTTTTGATTTAATGAATTGATGGTTGCTGTATCCTGACCAACACTTTTCCCGGAAAATAATCCGGTACCCGCTTTTTGAGCCTTGCCCTGAAAAATAAAAATAAAAAAGGCTAAGGCGAATAACGCAAACCGACAGTAGGAAAGCAAAAGTGTAAACAACATTTTTGGTAAGCAGCAATGCATCTGTACGAAAATAGCGTATGCTATAATATCCGCATGATTAGAGAGTAGTTAGTTTTGAGTGCAAGCAAAATTTAAACTTTTGCACTGGTAGGTTTTTGTTTTGTATGGCGGCATCTATCACTACAATACTTTACTTCATCCCAAACCTTTTCCCACTTTTTTCGCCAGGTAAAAGGCCGCTTGCAAGCAACACATATTTTGGTGGGGAGATTCGGTTTTTTGTGGGCCATGTAATACCAACAGCCAGTTAATGCAAAGGTTGAAAACGGACAATTACCATCGCCTCAAATCCTGCGGCTGAAAAATATAACCGGGAGTAATTATTTTAGAAGTGCCGGCATCGTACCAGGGAGAAAGAGACTCGTTGAACGTATTTTTTACAATGTGAATATCCTGTGCTGGTATAAAGCTTTGCAACAGTAAAAATACTTTTTTGCCCTGCTTGTTTTTTGCTACTGCAGCTACCAACATAGCGTGGCCGGGAGAACCGCCTTTTACAAACACATCGCCGGTTTGTATTTGATCGATATTACTTACCAGGTGCAACTGTGCCTGTAGGTTGTAAGTACCGCACCAGCTAAACACCTGGTTCAAAAAATTTTCCAGTTGCGTACGGCTGCAGTGGGATGAGCAGGAGAAATACTCATTTTTCTGATGAAAGAAACGAATAGTCGGTTCTGCTTTTGTAGCGTATAAATACTCTGCCCGCAGCCGCATTACAGCATCGGCACATTGCTGCAGCGGGTTGCGGTTGTAAGGCACGTCCAGCACGGCGTAGTGTAGTGACTGAATGGGCTTTGGTGTTCCGTTGTAGAGATACAGTACATTGTTTTGCCGTAGCGGCAGGCGCAGTAGCCATTTACCAAAAGTGTTGCTAGGCGTACGAATAATAGTATAGCCCGGCGGTGGCGGAATGCTATCTATAAAACCCGGAATAACTAGGGTTGGAACAGGATGTTCTTCCGTCTTTTTCAACTCCTGCTTAGCAAACTGCAAAGAAGGTTTTTGCATAGTACCCGGCCAATACCCCAAAGCTATTCCAGCCATAGTACCAGCTATTACAAGAAAATAAAATTTCATACAAAATGGCGGTGAGAAGCAGAAAATGAAAGATTCCATAAAGTAGGTAGTAGGAAAAGCAAAGGAATGGTTCAAAGTTGCGCTGGTTCAGCTTTACTGGTTTTCCCATCACGGGTGGCATTCTTTTTATCGGTTTCTTTTTGAGCCAGGCTATTATCTATCCATTGAACTTTTACGGCGTTGGCACCGTTCAACAGTTACGTATCCATTAAGCTTTTACTGACATGAAGAATGGCATTTTACCTCAACAACTCATTCTTTTAATTGTGGCAAGCTTATATTACAGAGCTTACTATTTCGTATGGAAGACGCAGAAAAAAACAGGCCGCCACAAAGCAGAAATTTGAAATGTTACGGTTTTTCTCCTCCTTCGTTTGGGGAGGTCGGGTAGGTACTTGTGGCTTGTGCCGTTTCTTTAGTTTCTTCGCCCTATGAGCGTACACGAACCGCTATCTTTTTACAAACAGCGAATAGAAAGCCTGACTATCGAACGAAGAAAAATTGCCAGTCGAAAAAATACGATTGCATGGGCCAGGCTAGCAGCTATTGTAGGTGGCGTATTGCTGTTTCTATTTTGCAAAAACGGTAGTCTTCTTTTTGCCATTGCAGCCGCTATACTATGCCTGGCCGTTTTTCTGCGACTAGTGGTTGTAGCCATCAACGTAGCCCGTCAATTAGAAAATACTGACCGCCTGATAGCCCTAAATCAGCAGGAACTGGAAACGGCTGCTGGTCGCTACTATCATTTGCCCAATGGGGCTGAGCATTTACCTCCAACACATGCTTATGCTTACGATCTGGATATTTTTGGCAGAGCCTCCCTGTTTCAATACAGCAACCGCACCACTACCCAACAAGGCAGCCGCACCCTGGCGGCCTGGCTACTACTGCCCGCCGATAAACTAACCATCGAACAAAGACAACAAGCAGCTAAAGAACTGGCGCAACTACCTGAATGGAGGCAGCAGGCGCAGGCCCACGGAATGGCTACGGCCATTACACTGGCAACGCAACAAAAAATTAAAGAATGGCTGGCTGATGAGGATACATTTTTCGCCAAACCTTTTTGGAAAGGCATTCGCTGGGTAGGGCCAGTTATTTCCTTAACGGTACTTGGTTTATACATAGCCGATGCAATTGAGTACAAAGTGTTTTTTCTGTGCTTATTCGTACTGTTTCTCATCACCGGATTTATAAGTAAAAAAGCTACTTCAACATATCAGGCGCTTACTAAAATAGCCCCGGAAGTAGGTGCACTGTCTGCCCTTGCAAAACACATAGAAGAACAGCCTTTTAAAACAAGCTGGCTACAGCAGCGGCAGACCAACTTTACCAATAACGATAAAAAAGCATCCGTCGCCATCCGGATGCTGAATGGTATTCTCAGTCGGTTGGATTATCGGTTGAACCCGGTAGCTTTTATTCCGCTCAACATTTTTCTGTTTTGGGATCTGCAACAAATGCTGGCTTTTGAAAGGTGGAAAAAAGAGAATGCTACCCATGTGGCGCAAGGGTTTGATACTGTTGGAGAAGGGGAGGCACGGAGCAGCTTGGCAACTTTACATTTCAATTATCCACAGCGGGCTTTCCCTGTTATTAAAAATGAGCAAGGAACATTTGAAGTCGTTGATCTGGGCCATCCATTAATAGCTGATAGTAAAGTAATTCGTAGTTCGTTTGCTACGCAGGGGCAGGGCAAAATTGCCATTATTACCGGGAGTAATATGGCTGGTAAAAGCACTTTTTTGCGAAGCATTGGCCTGGCATTAGTGATGGGACAAGCCGGTGCACCGGTGTGTGCTGCCAACGCTGTTTTCGCCTGCATGAAAGTGATGAGCACCATGCGTATTAGTGATAACCTGGAAGAAAGCACTTCTACCTTTTATGCCGAACTCAAAAAGCTAAAAGACATTATTGATGTGGCAAACCGCCACGAAAAAGTGTTTTTATTATTAGATGAAATACTACGTGGCACCAACTCATTAGACCGGCACACCGGCTCTAAAGCCCTCATTCAGCAACTCATCCGACAACAAGCTTCCGGCATCATTGCTACGCATGATCTAGCGCTTGCCGAATTGGTAAAAACCTACCCACAACAGATAGCCAACTACCATTTTGATGTACAGGTAGCGGGGGAGGAGTTGTATTTCGATTACAAACTAAAACACGGCATTTGCCAGAGTTTAAATGCTTCGGTGCTAATGAAGAAAATTGGGATTGAGATGTGACATCAACATATATTGATAGTGTTTATCCCAAAATAGAATTTAATAATGTTTGCGTTTTGCAAAAGGTTATATATTAGGTTTTTCAAAAACATACCCTTATGTTCCGTATTTGCCTGATGCTGTTGGCACTAGGCCTTTACTCTGTATCCGGCCAGCAAAAATCGAAATACCTGCTGCTGGCTGAGAAATTAAAAGCTACTAATACACAGCAATCCATTCCGCTTGCTAAAAAGGCTTTTACACAAGCCATTATGCAGAAAGATAGTTACAATGCCTACCTGGCAGGTATGTTTTTAAGCGATGCCTATCGTAAAGAGGGAAACTATATCGTAGCGATTTATTACGATTCGCTGGCAGTATTACAAGCTCAACTACGACCGCAGGATACTTTGCTACAGCAAAAAGCCAGAAACAGCTATGCCCGTAATTATGTGGAAGAACTACGAACGGATGAAGCGGAAAATATGCTGATAAAAAATACGATACTTTTTACGAGCTACTACACTATTGAAACCTGCGTGTGGTACGAAATGAGAGCCTTAAATAATTTTAATAGGATACGGATAGGAGACGCCATTGCTCTTAGCAGGAAGGCACGAGAAGTTGCCCAACTGATACAGGATAGCACTGCCATTATGCATGCCGGTATGATGGTTTTTAAGTTTCAGTCTATGCTGCTGCAGGCAGACAGTATGGGGCTGGCCTTTGATGCCTTGGCCTATTTTGAAAAGACGAAAAATAATGTGTATGCCGCACAGGCTGCCAACATCATCGGCTATGCTTTTGAAACGACGCATAAGCTGGATAAGGCTATAGAATATTATCAAAAAGCACTTCAGCATAACATAGCTACCGGCACTCAAAAAGAAATCATGTATAGCCGTATGCACCTGGCAGATGTTTACAAGGCCCAGGGTGCTTTCGATCTGGCAAAACCACTTTTGTATGAGGAGTTCCAGTATTTCAGCCGTATTCATTTTCCTAAGGGCATTGCTTCTGCCACCATCCGGCTGGCCAAAATATACAGCGATGCCGAACAGTTCGATTCTGCCATTATTTTCTTTAAGCTAACAGATAAGGTAAACGAACAACTGCACCTGAAAGTGCTAATGGCGGGCAGCTATGCCTGGCAGGCACAAATGCAGGCAAAACTGAAGAACTTTCGGCAAAGTGATTCTCTGGCCGAACTGGCCATTACCGGTATGCTACAGGAACAGCACCAAGAAATTGGCCGGATAGCAACATTAAAAATAAAGGAAGCGGGGTCGATGGCTGATGCGGATGTACAAAAGCCCAACCGGCTCTTGCTGAAAGATTCCCGGGTAGTCATGCAGTTGCCACCTGCACAGCAAATGAAAGTTTCAGACTATGAAAAAGTAAAAAGCATAAACTGGCAAACTGGCGACCGCAGCGACCGGGACAGCACCTACCGGGAAAGAAACAGCCGGCAGCAACTGGAAGCAGAAAGTAAATACAGGGTTGGCAGGTACAGGGATACGCTGGAAACAGAAAAACAACACACTGCAAAAGCAACCGGGTACATCTACTCTCTACGTTGGATGCTGGCGACTATCGCAGTGGTATTGCTGGCAGTTTCCGTAGGATTGTACCGGCAGTACAAAAGGCGGAAACAGGCGGAACAAGAAAAGATGCGAATGGAACTAATGCTAAAAGAAGCCCACCACCGGGTGAAAAACAACCTGGAAAACTTAAAAGCAACTGTAGAATTGTCTGCCACCACTACGTTGCAAAACAATCCGGTTGATGACCTGATTACCCGGATTGATACCATTGCTTTGCTGCATCAGCATTTGTACGAAGGAAAGCAGGTTACTGAGAAAGTACAGATGCAGCCTTACCTTGAAGCATTGATGCAATCGGTGCTGTTCGTTCATAAAACTGGCAAGCCTATACAGACTGTTGTTGATGCAGCAGTGGAGGTTGCAGCCGAAACAGCCATGATTCTCGGCTTCATCATCAACGAACTGGTAACAAATAGCCTGAAATATGCTTTTGCCGATAAGGAAAGCGGAAGCATTGCTATCACTATTGTAGAAAAAGAACGGCAGCTATACCTAACTGTTGCCGATAACGGCACCGGTTTGCCAGATGACCGGAAAGCCGGTTTTGGGACACAACTCATCAAAGATTTAAGCCATCAGTTGCGTGGAAAATACAGCTATCAAACCCGGAATGGAACGACCTTCAATATGACCTTGGCGGCCACTCAATAAAACTTCTTTATGCCGAACCGAAAACTGCTGATAGTAGAGGATGAATCTCTTCAATACCGAAGCCTTTGCCTTTTTTTCGAGTCAAAAGGACTTATCATCGTAAAAAATGAAGCCCGGGAAGCAATAGATACTTACGAAGAAGCGGTGAAACTGATGAAAGAACAGCGGCCGGATATTGCTGTGCTGGATATTGGCCTGAAAGGAGAAAAAAATGGCATTGACCTCGGCATTTTTATCCGGCAGCATTATGCTATACCAGTGGTGTACCTATCCGGTAAGGCCAATGCAGAGAACCTGGAACGCATCCGTAAAAGCGGCGATGACCAGTTTGTGGTAAAAACCGGCAAACCGCTGAATAAAGAACAGTTGTGGGCCACTGTTTACCTAGCCCTGCGGGATGCTGCAGCAGCACCGGGCCCTTCTGTCGGCGATTTTCTGAAAGTAAAGGAAGTGGAAATAACGATTGATAAAAGTCTGTTGAGGCCCTTTGCAAAAGAGCCGAAAGACCCGATAGAAAATGAAGTGCTCATCAAATGGGAAGACATTACTACTATCAGAGCTTATAACTCAAAAGTGGCCGATGGCAATAATAATGTACTCATCCATACCGCCCTTTCCGACAAAGGCTACGTAACCCGTAACAGCCTCGATAAGCTGGAAACCCAACTGCCTTACTATTTTGCCCGCTTCAATAAATCGGTGATTGTAAACCTGAAAAAAGCAACTGGACGCTCCCGCAGCAAAAAGGAACTCACCTATAAAATCGGCGACCTGAACATTGAAGTAGCGGATACCTACAAAAAAGCAGTGCAGGGAAAAATAACCCGTTTGCTGAACGACCCTATCCACTTCATCCCGTAAAAATGCCTGTTCCTCCCGGAAAAGAGGTTATATGAAAATGTTTCTCAATTTAGCAGTGGAAGCACTGTTGCATTTGTAGCATAATACAAATACATTGGTAGCTACAAATCTGATATTCTATCGAAACGGTTACTGAATAACTGTTCTTCAAACTCAAAACGGATAGAGTACTATGAGAAACACTGCTTTGAATAAAATTAGGCTGTTGTTTATCTTATTAGGGTTGGTTTGCCCGTTGGTGTTTTTACATGCTCAAACTCCTTTAAGCGGCGACAAAAGTGGCATTCTCTCAAAATCAGGTAGTCCTTATCTGCTAACTGGAGCGGTGACAGTACCAGCCGGGCAAACACTAATCATTGAACCGGGATGTAGAGTGCTGATGCCTTACAATAGCTATTTTGATGTAAACGGGACACTGATTGCTAATGGTACAGCTACAGATTCCATATACTTCAACCGCTATTTTTCACCCTACTATGCTTATGGGGGCTACTTCAATATTAACTCATCTTCTGTAAACTCGTCATTTAGCTATGTAAACATAGACTCATTAGGAAACAATAATTACAACGGTTATCTTATAAATGCCGCCAGTTCTTTTTCCCTTACTAACTCCAGCATTAAAAATTATGGAGCTAATGCACTGACTATAACCCGAAGCAATGTAACAGTCAACCAATGTTTATTTAGTTCACAAGGGGCATATAATGCACTGCATATTGCATTAGACACTATTTCACCAAATATCCAGAATTGTTATTTCAATGGCAGCGACAATGGAAGAAACATTTATGCCAATGCAGGTAGTATATCTTATCTATCTAATAATATCAATGCAATTATTACCCCTTATGGCAGTGTAAGCCAAAACAGCCAGTGGAATGCACCCGGTCTCAATGCTTACTATCAAATGAGTAGCGGAGTGGTAGTGAGTAGTAGCAAAACGCTAATAATCCAGCCGGGGTGTAAGGTTTTAATGAACTATAATGGTTATTTTGATATCAACGGAACACTGATTGCTGATGGTACAGAAACGGATTCCATCTACTTTAAACGGTATTACTCAAATTACTATGCTTATGGCGGTTACTTCAATATAAACTTATCTTCCTCTAATTCTTCTCTTAGCTATGTAAGCATGGACTCACTGGGAAATAATAATTATAATGGGTATTTCATTACTGCTGCTGGTTCACTTTCTCTTACTAACTCTAGTATAAAAAATTATGGAGCTACCGGGCTGACCATCACCCACAGCAATATAACCGTCAACCAGTGTAGTTTCAGTTCGCAAGGCTCATACAACGCTATACAAATTCCTTCTGATACCATTTCGCCAACTATTCAAAATTCTGCCTTCTATGGCAGCGATAATGGTAGAACGATTTACGCTAATGCTGGTGGCTTAAGTAATGTTACTAGCAACAACAATACAGTAATCATTCCCTATGGGAACGTAAACCAGAGTAGTCAGTGGTTACCTGCTGGGCCATCTTCAACTTTTAAGCTCACGGGTTCAGTTGTAATTAATAGTGGGAAAACGCTGATGCTACAACCGGGATGCCGGGTATTAATGCCTTACTATAGCTATTTTAGTGTAAACGGAACTTTAATTGCTAACGGCACGACATCGGATTCTATCTACTTTACTAAGCAACAAGTAAATGGATATAACTATGGAGGCTACTTTAATATCAACTCCTCTTCCGCCAATTCTTCTCTTAGCTATGTGAGCATGGACTCATTGGGCTATTACGAGAATCCTATTACTGCTGCAAGAAGCTTTTCTATCACAAACTCGGTTATTAGAAACTCAGCAAACAGATACTCCATAAATTTAGCCTCTGATACTATTTCGCCCACTATCCAAAATTGTACTTTCTACGGTAGTGAAGATAATAGAACCATATATGCTAATGCCGGCAGTTTGGACAATGTTACCAATAATACGAATGGAGTCATCAGTCCTTACGGTAGCGTGAACCGGAACAGTAAATGGCAACCTGCCGGTCCGGCTTCGGTTTTTAAACTAACAAGTTCTGTCACAATCAGTAGTGGTAAAAAACTTACAATTCAGCCGGGATGCAAAATACTGATGGCCTACAATGGTTACTTCGATGTAAATGGAACGCTAACTGCTAATGGTACAGCTACCGATTCTATCTACTTCAACCGGTATTATTCGACTTACTACTCTTACGGTGGATACTTCAATATCAACGCATCTTCTTCCAACTCTTCGTTTAGTTACGTAAGTATGGACTCTTTGGGAAATAATAATTACAATGGGTATTTCATTACTGCTGCCGGTTCACTTTCTTTGACTAATTCCAGCATTCGAAACTATGGGGCTGTAGGAATGACTATCACCCGAAGTAATGTGACAGTCAACCAGTGTTCGTTTAGTTCGCAGGGTTCATACAATACTATACAAATTGCTTCTGATACCATCTCGCCGACTATTCAAAACTGCAATTTTTATGGTAGTAACGATGGAAGAACTATTTACGCTAATGCTGGCTGCATTTCCAATGTTTACAGCAATACCAATGCATTGATTAATCTGTTTGGAATTGTGAGCCAGACCAGTCAATGGCAAAAGCCAGGGAGTAGTTCTTCCTATTTATTAACTAATGGTGTTACAATTAGTACTGGTAAGACACTTACAATTCAGCCAGGTTGTAAAATTTTAATGGCTTATAATGGTTATTTTGATGTGAACGGGACACTAATTGCTAATGGCACGGCAGCTGATTCCATCTATTTCAGTCGATACTACTCAACCTATTACTCTTATGGTGGCTATTTCAGTATCAACTCAACTTCTATCAACTCTTCCTTTAGTTATGTGAGTATGGATTCTCTGGGAAACAATAATTACAATGGTTATTTCATCACTGCTGCCGGCCCACTTTCTCTTACCAATTCCAGTATAAGGAATTGTGGGGCTAATGCATTGACTATTACCCGCAGTAGCATAACTGTCAACCAATGTTCTTTTAGTTCTCGAGGTTCATACTATGCTATCTACATTTCTTCCGATACTCTTTTTCCTGTTATTCAGAACTGTGCCTTTAATGGAAGTGATAATGGAAGAACGGTTTATACAAATGCAGCCAACCTTTCTAATCTCTCCAATAACACTAATGCAATAATCTATCTGAATAATAGCACCATTTCACAAGACAGCCAATGGCCCAAGCCCGGACCGAACTCTTACTATAAAATTGGTAACTATCTTACTGTAAATAGCGGTAAAACATTAACGATACAGCCAGGATGCCGGGTACTAATGCCCTATTATAATACTTTCAACGTGGATGGAACTTTAATTGCTAATGGTACTGTATCGGATTCAATTTATTTTACTAAGCAACAAATAGACGGCTACAACTATGGCGGTTACTTCAACATCACTAATTCTTCCATCAATTCTTCCTTTAGCTATGTAAGCATAGATTCCTTGGGATACAATAATTATCCAATTAACGCAGCGAGAAGTTTTTCTATTACTAATTCAGTCATTAGAAATACAAATAGCCATTATTCTATCTACTTAATCTCTGACACAATTTCACCTGTAATTCAATATTGTACGTTTTACGGCAATGATGACGGCAGGGTAATTTATGCAAATGCGGGTAGCGTCAGTAATGTTTACAGTAATACGAACGCAATCGTGGAATTAAACGGAGCCATTTCACAAAACTGTATATGGCAAAAGCCGGGTAATAATTCGAAGTATAAAATCAGCAACGTTTCAGTAAATGCACTAAGAACACTAACGATTCAACCAGGCTGTGTTATTGAGACAGGCCCCTATGGAGGATTAGCTGTATATGGAACTTTGGTTGCTAACGGTACAACAGCTGATTCTATCTACTTTAAAGGGAAAACCGTGTACAACTACGGTTATGGATATTACTATGGAAGAGGTATTGAAATAAACAGCAGTTCTACAGGCAGTAGTATTAGTTTCTTAAGTACAGACTCTGTCGGTTTTTTGTATTGCGATTATAATTGTTCTGGGCTGCCAACGATTTCGGCTAACGCACCATTAAGTATTTCAAATTCCAGTTTTCGCAATTACGGCAACTATGCTTCTCTTTATATTAAGCGCAGCGATGTAACAGTTAATCAATGTTCATTCAGTTCACAAGGCTCAGGTAGAGCTATAGATATTTACCTCGATTCCATTGCACCCACTATTCGTAATTGCAACTTTAGCGGAAGTTACAGTGCAAGAAGTATATATGCTCCGGCAAATTCCTTCTCACTTATTTCTAACAATACCAACGCTATCTTATTACCCTCGAGTAGCATTACTTCAAACGTAGTGTGGCCTAAACAAGGCTCCAATAGTTATTATCAACTCGATGGTGATGTTACAGTTAATTCAGGAAGTGTACTTACTATAGAAGCGGGCAACACTATTAACTTTCCAAATAACTATTCTTCCAATTTATCAATTAGTGGAACTTTGCGGGCACAAGGAACAGAAACAGCCCCCATCCGATTGTTGAAGCTAGCAGGCAATGGTTCCGGTACGTATGGTGGGTGTGTATCGCTTAATTCGGGCAGCACCAACAATGTGCTTACCTACTGCACCTTTGACAAATTGGGTAATTATAATAATTCTGCTTTGGTGGTAAAGACGGCCGATGCTTCTCTTAGCAATCTTTCTATATCCAATAGTTCCTATTATGGCATTTTCATTTCTGGTGCTTCTCCCACGATCACTTCATCCAATATTACCAGCAACCCTTATGGCATCTACTCATCTTCCGGCAAGCCAGTATTCAACAACTGTAACATTTTCGCCAATACCAGCTATGGTATTTATAATGCCAGTGGCACTGCCACCGACACTGTAGATGCCCGCAACTGCTATTGGGGCGAAGCTTCGGGGCCGAAACATCCTAACCTCAACCCTTTGGGACTGGGCAACCCGGTAACGGATAAAGTAAAATTCAATCCCTGGAAGACGCAGCCTGCCAACGGGCAGATTGTGGATATGGGTGTAAGCACCATCATCAAACCGGTTACCGGTTGCAGCCTTACTGCTGCCGATACGGTTCGGGTAAAGCTTACCAATTACGGCAACATTGCCCTTGCTAATTTTCCGGTTGCTTATCGCATCAATGGTGGTATGGCCGTTACCGAAACAGTAGCCGCCTCCTTATTACCTGGCAGTTCGCAGGAATACACCTTTACGCAGAAGGTTAATCTTAGTACAACCGGTACTTATAGTATTCAGACATATACTAAGGTGGCTTCTGATTCAGTACCGGGTAATGATACGGCTGCTATCACCATTCAGCACCTCGCAGGGGTAAATGCCCCGGTCAACCTGATACCTGCAACTAATGCTGTTAATATCGACCTTCCGCTTACGCTCAACTGGGGTGCTGTGGCGGATGCGGAAAGCTATGACCTCTATATCTGGAAAACAAGTACAGGTGCTCCGGCCACGCCTACGGTAGCAGGGCTTACGCAAATCAGTTATGCTGTTTCTACCAACCTGCTACAATACGGTACGGCCTACAACTGGAAAGTAGCCGCCAAACGGGCCAACTGCCGGGCCGAAAGTGTGCCGCAAACCTTTACCACCCGCCGCTTGCCTGACCTGGTGGTGGATTCTATTTCGGTACCGCCTACCGTTGTTTCCGAAAATGATATTACCATCCGCTGGAGAGTAAGGAACACTGGCCCGGGTGGTACCGGCAGTACGCAGTGGTACGATGTCGTTTATATTTCCGACCAGCCCACGCTGGGAGTGGGTACGGATGTGTACATTGGTCAGTATCAAAATTTCAGTACACTCGATAGTGGAGTGTCCTATCCGTCGGGCAATATTACTTACCGGATTCCGCAGGGCTGGCAGGGAAACTATTATGTGATTATCAAAACCAATTTCAATAGTTCCCTCACCGAAATAAGCGATACCAATAACCGCCTCACCAGCGCACCTATCAATGTAAGTCTTTTACCGCCGCCGGATTTACAGGTTACCAGTCTGGTGGTTAGTCCATCTACAGCGTTTTCGGAGGACTCCATTACCATCAATTATACCGTTCAGAACTTCGGTACCGGCCCTACTACTGTTTCGGATTGGTACGACATGGCATATCTTACAACGGATACCACGCTGAATACAAATACAGCCACCGGATTGTTTAGCTATAGCCGTTCACAGCCTCTGTTGGTGAACGGAACATATACCGTTACCCAACGGGTGAAGCTGCCTGCCCAAATCGGCGGAACTTACTATGTACATGTATTGACCGACCGCAACAACACTGTATTCGAATACACAAAGGAAAGCAACAACACCCGGCGCAGCCTGCCGGAGAATATCATTCTACGACCTGCTCCTAATTTGGTAGTCAGCAGCATAACTGTACCCACCGATACGGTTGCCACCGGACAGAACCTGAATGTGCAATGGACAACCCGCAACGATGGGGCAGCTACGGCAAACCCATCTTGGTACGAAACCGTTTACTATTCCAATTCGGCTACATTCAATCCGGCAACGGCAGTGGCTATAACCGGCCTATACCGGTACGATTCCATTGCTTCTCTAAACAGCAGCCCGGTTCAGCAAACGGTACAGGTTCCTAACCTGCCGGGGGGAACTTACTATTTCTTTGTAAAGACGGACACATACAATTCCGTTTTTGAAAGCACTGGCGAAAATGATAATATTTCTGCTGCGGTCGGCCCGGTTCCAGTTGTTAATCCTGATTTGAAACCGGTAAACCTAACCGCACTGGCTACGGCTGTTTCCGAACAAATCTTTACTATTTCCTGGTTGGTGAGAAATGATATCAGAGCCGGCATTTACAATTCTTCATGGTCGGATAATGTGTACCTCTCACAGGACACCCTGCTCAACAGTGACGACATAAGCTTAGGCTACCAGAACTTGAACCTGTTTATGCCGCCCGGTTCTGACTACACCCGCCAGCTAAATGTTACGCTGCCACAAGCTATTTCCGGCAATTATTATCTACTGATAAGTGTAGGCAACGGCTTGTACGAAAAAACAAAAGCAAATAACCTGCTTTACAAAGCCATCACCATTACATTGGCTCCCTGGCCCGATTTACAGGTAAGCAGTATTACCGTACCAGCAACGGATACAGTTGGTTCCGGTCTACAGTTGCAGTACATCATTCAAAACTCCGGGACCGGTGCAGTGCTGAATAAAAACGTTACGGACTATATCTATATCAGCCCGGTGAATAATGTCAATACCGGTTCGCTTACGCTGCTCGGTTCAGTTAGCCAGACCCGTACCCTCAACAGCGGTGGTAGCTACACACAGCCAATCAATTTCACCATTCCTACTTCATTGACTGCCGGAACCTACTATGTAATTGTAGCAACGGATGTGAACAATGCCGTGTATGAAAACACCGGCGAAAACAATAACAAAACCATCAGCACCGGCATTGCCTTGACCAGTGTACCGGCCGTTGACCTTTCCGTAACGGCAGGGCAACTACTAAGCAGCAACGTAACCGCCGGACAGGTAGCCAGCCTGCAATACACAGTAAGAAACAATAGCTCCACCGTTACCGTCATTTCTTCCTGGACGGATGCTGTGTACCTAAGTAACAACCCGGTACTGGATGCCAGCGATATTCTGCTCTCCACCTTTAGCGTAAGCGGCCCGCTGAATGCCGGAGCTACCTATACCCAAACCCGCAGCGTAGCCATACCCAACGGCGTATCGGGCAACCTGTACTTACTGGTGCAAACGGACAGGGATAATGTGCATACCGACCCGAACCGGGGCAACAACACATTATCCA
>CAXTDG010000001.1:0-33671 GCA_964242675.1 uncultured Chitinophagaceae bacterium | reverse complement strand
ATACACAGCTCGGTTGAACTATGATAATAATTTAACCAGTCGCCTGAAAGTAGGTACCAGCATCAATTTGAGCCGTACCTGGCGCAATGTGAGCAGCAATGATAACAACCCAACCGGCGTTATTAATTCTGCTATTTTTCCTCGCAGTTATCTACCCATTTTTACGCAAACTGGTGGATATGCCCGCTATGGCAGTTTCGAAAATCATTTAGCCCTGATAGACCAGCTGAATAACAGCGCAGTTGGTTGGCGCCTGATCGGAAATGTATATGGCGAGTACAGCTTTTTACCTGAATTAAAATTACGTACTAGTTGGAGTCTTGATAATAATGACGTATACGAAAACAATTACACTAATACGCTTTTAAGTGCAGGTATTTCGGTAAATGGGTCAGCCGCATCTTACGAAACAAAGAACCTGGTGTTGACCAATGAACAGGTACTGACCTATATTAAATCGTTTGGTGCAGATAAAAAACACAATATCAATGCACTGGTAGGAAATACAATTAATACGGTATTGGCACAATCTACCACAGCTACGGGTACCGACTTTCCTTCTAACGATTTTACAGCCGTTTCTGCTGCGGCCATCCGTTCTGGTTCTTCTTCCCGGTCACAATCTAAACTGGTATCTTTCTTTGGAAAAGTCGGCTACACGTTTGATAATAAATACACGATTGATGGAAGTCTGCGGGCAGATGCCTCTTCTAAATTTGGGGTAAATAAACGATGGGGATATTTCCCTTCCGGTGGTGTTACCTGGCGTTTAGGTCAAGAGAATTTTATACAAAATCTAAACTTCTTCGACGAGCTGAAAGTACGTGCTAGTGCTGGCCTTTCCGGCACACAGAACGGTATTGGCGCCTATGCTGCGCAGGGCTTGTACGGCGGAGGATCTAACTATCTGGAAGTGGCTGGCATTACCCCTACTCAATTACCCAATGCCGACCTGACCTGGGAAACAACCCGCCAGATTGATCTGGGACTTGACTTTGCTATTCTCAAAAACAGGCTGAGCGTTTCAGCAGATGTGTACAATAAATACACGTACGACCTGCTGCTATATGTACCCATCCCATCCAGATCAGGCTTTACAACTTATCTGCAGAATTATGGCTCCATGAGGAATAAAGGGCTGGAGTTAGCGCTCAATTCTACTAACGTCAGCACAAAAAATTTCCACTGGACAACCAACTTTAATATATCCTGGAATAATAATAAGATTGAGAAGCTGGCATCTGATATTGCACAGGGTGCTTCTGGTCGTAATCTTTCTATCTTAAGACAAGGGTATTCCATCGGTTCTATTCAATTATTCAAGCAATTATATGTTGATCCGCAAACTGGAAATGCGGTATATGAAGACGTAAATGGCGATAAAGCTATTACCGCTGCTGATCGCCAGATTGTAGGCAGTGCATTGCCTAAATACACTGGTGGATTCACCAATAATCTTTCCTGGAAAGGGTTTGATTTCAACTTCTTTCTCTATTTCCAACAAGGAAATAAGATCATAAATATGAATGACTTTTTCCTGGTGCATGGTGGCACACAAGCGAACATTGGCTTTGTTCCCCGCCAACTCGAACGCTGGCAAAAACCAGGTGATATTACAGACATTCCGAGGCTGACTACATACAGCGCTAACCCAACTGTAAACGGTGGTGCAGCAAACAATTATGGAGGTAATGTGGCCAGTCAAAGTACTCGCTACCTGGAAGATGGCTCCTTCATTCGCCTGCGTACCGTAACGCTTAGTTACAACCTGCCTGCAAGCGTTACTCGCCAGCTGAAACTGAGCAATATCCGTGCATACGTGCAAGGAGCTAACCTGCTAACCTTTACGCACTACAGCGGTCTTGATCCGGAAGTAAGTTCGCAAAGTAGTAACCAAAATACAGGTGGTTACGATTGGGCTACGGTGCCTCAGCCACGTACCATTCAGGTAGGTGTAAATGTGGGTTTTTAATTTCTCTTTTTTAATTGATCTTTTTATTTCAACGAACATGAAACTATATTATAAACTGAGTTTTTTGCTCCTAACAGCTTCACTAGCTTCCTGCAAAAAATATCTTACGGAATTGCCCAACAGTTCCGTTTCTACCAGCACAACTTTTACGGCAGGTACTGCAAGAGCCGCCATCATTGGCGCTTACGATGCGGTGCAGGGTTATTATGCATCCAACTATCCAACGCTGGGAACGATTACTGCGGATAATGTAATCTTCAATGGAACGCTAAGCCAGTATTTACAACTGGATCAAAATGCTATACCCGCTGACAACGTAACAACAGTAGCTGCTTATCAAGGCATTTACCGGGCTATTAATGCAGCAAATGGCGTGTTAGAATATGTGCCTGCGGTAACAGATGCAACGCTTACAACAGATGAAAAAAATAAGATTTTGGGCGAAGCTTATTTCATACGGGCATTGGGTTATTTTGATCTGGGCCGTGGCTGGGGTGGCTTGCAATTACAGCTAAAACCAACAACAGATGTAAATGGATTAAAAGGCATAAAACGCAGCACATTGGCGCAAACATACGACCAGGTATTGGCTGATTTAATTAAAGCAGAACAATTACTCCCGGAAGATGCTAATACTCGTAACCGGGCACAAAAAAGTACCGCCAGAGCATTACGATCAAGACTGCATTTGTATCGCCAACAATGGGCCGATGCTGAGACCTACGCTACACAAGTAATTGGCAACACGAAATACAATTTGGTATCACCTTATAAAACATTTTTCACTGCTCCGTTTAATACAGCAGAATCTGTTTTTGAATTGACCTTTTCTGCAAATGATAAGAACAGTTTCTGGAACTTGTGGTATCCTAGTTCTGCAGGTGGGCAGTATACTTTGAAGCCATCTACCGGCATTGTTTCCAAGTTAACAAACACAGCTATAGGAGGCACAAGAAGTAGCCTACTTGCGGGCAGCGGAAATTCCGTGTATGGCGTGCTGTATAATACTTCGTCTACCAGCACCGATCCATCTTATGTTATTCGCATTGCAGAATTATATCTCATTCGGGCTGAGGCAAGAGCCAGACAAAATAACCTCTCAGGAGCGCTAGCAGATTTGAATATCATTCGTGCAAGAGCGGATGTAGCTGCCTATTCGGCTACGTCTCAAGCTGATGTGTTGCAGGTCATTGAAGATGAAAACAGTGTTGAATTTGCTTTTGAAGCACACCGTTGGTTTGATCTGGTACGTACCAGCCGTGCCGGTGCGGTTTTAGGACTTGCCAATCAAAATTATTGGTTGTTCCCAATCCCATTATCTGATGTGCAATCCGATCCTGATGTAACGCAGAATCCAGGTTATTAAGCAAGTTTAAAGTTCTGCTATTCAATCTTCATAAAACATTCTGTTCATCCTTTCATCTTGTAAATCCTGATTCAGACAACTTAAAATAATCATCATGAAAAGTATTATTAATCTCAAAAAAATAGGCCTTGCTGCACTGGTGTTTACAGTGAATGCCGCTGTTGCGCAAACCAGTTATTTCTTCCCGAATTCTCAGGGTCCGTACGATAGTAAAATACCAACGCCAGAGCAATTTTTAGGTTACCCGATTGGTAGTCATTATACAAGGCATGATGAAATTGTGGCATACCTACGGGAACTGGAAAAAGTAAGTAGCAAAGTGCATGTACAAAGTATCGGTCGTACTTATGAGCAGCGGGAACAAGTAATTGCCACGTTTACTTCATCAGAAAATTATTCAAAGCTGGAAGATATTCGCCAGGAACATCTTACGCTGGTTGACCCGAGCAAACCTGCTATTCGTTCAGATGCGCCGGTGGTAATTAACCTGGGTTACAGTGTGCATGGCAATGAAACAAGTAGTGGTGAAACCAGTTTGTTGACTGCTTATTATTTAGCTGCTAATCAAAGTGCAGAAACACAAAAATGGTTGAATGAAGCAGTAATTTTTATTGACCCATCTCTGAATCCGGATGGTCGTGATAGAGCGGCTAATTGGTATAATTCCTACAAGTCATTTCCACCTGTTGCTGACCCATTAGACAAAGAACACCAGGAAAGTTGGCCGGGTGGCAGAAGCAATCACTATTTAAATAATTTAAATAGAGATTGGCTGAACCTAACGCAGGTGGAAAGTGTGAACCGCATTGAGTTTTTCCATAAATGGTATCCCAATGTGCAGATAGATTTTCATGAGCAAGGTGCCAACGCAACTTACTATTTTGAGCCTACACCTAAGCGCCATGAAAGCCCTATTATTCCACAGTTTTTGTATGATGAAAATACAAAGCTGGCAAAGTATCATGCACAGGCTTTAGATGCCATTGGTTCGCTCTATTTCACTAAAGAAAATTACGATAACCTTTCTCCTATTTATGGCTCTACCTATCCCAAATTTTTCGGTAGTGTAGCAGCTACTTTTGAAGAAGCCAGTTCAGGTGGTATTGCTAAAGAAACGACGAATGGTACGCTTACTTTTCCATTCAGCATTCGCAATCACGTAGCTACAAGCCTTTCTACTATTCGTGGTTCTGTTGCTGAAAAAGCAGGCCTATTTAAAGAGCAAAAAGAGTTCTTCAAATATGCACTGGAACAAGGTCGCCTAAACCCAACAAAAGCTTTTGTATTTGGTGATAGCCGTGATGAAACCTTGACACAAAAATTCTTGGATCTACTTGTAAAGCATCGGGTGAAAGTATATGAGTTAAATGCTGATTACACACAGGATGGAAAACGTTTTGAAAAAGGAAAAGCTTATGTAGTTCCATCTGAGCAACCTAATTTTTTAATCGTTCATTCCCTGTTTGAAGAGAACATTTTAAAAGACAGTATTTACTATGACAATACCGGCTGGAGTATCATTCATGCCTATGGTTTGCAATATGCAAAAGTGGCTACTGCTGGCTTTGCAAAAGGTAGTGTAGTAACTGCCGCCCATTTCCCTGTAGGCACCGTTTCTGGAAAATCATCTGTCGCTTATATTCTTAATTATTCTGACTACAACGCTTCCAAAGCTTTATATCAATTATTATCTAAAAATCTATTGGTGAAAACAGCTTTCAAACCATTCAGCATTCCCACAGCAGAAGGTAAAAAAGCATACAGCTATGGTAGCCTGGTAGTGCCTGTGGCTGGCCAGACTGTTTCGCCTGATTCGTTATACAGCGCCCTACAACAAGTATCTAGTGCAACAGGCTTAAATATTACACCCGTAACCACCGGCTTCAATGCAGAAGGTATTGATTTGGGTAGCAGCAATATTAAATCTGTAAAAAAACCAGAAGTAGCATTGGCGTTTGGGCAGGGCACCAATTCTGAAGAAGCTGGACAGATCTGGTTTTTATTGAATCAACAATTAGGATTGCCAGTAACAAAAATTGATCTGCAAAATTTCCAACGTGCTTCTCTGAAACGCTATACTACATTGGTTTTGCCTGGAGGTAATTACAGTGCATGGGATAAATCAGTAGTGGATAAAATCAAGGCTTGGGTAGCAGATGGTGGTTCGCTGATTACTTTCCAAACCGCTAGTGCATGGGCCGTACAACAAGGCATTGCTAACGAGAAATTAGAGCAAACAGAAAGAGCACCGGATCGTCAGAATTTGAACAATCTAACACCGACACCTACAACGGCAATTGATGCCAATGGTAAACCCGTTATTGTTTCGCAAACGGCGCAGCTAGGCCAGTCAGGTCCGCAACTAGTTGCTGCTGCTGAAACAAATACAGGTAGAAGAAATAGTGCCAATACAGAACGCCTGGATTATATTCAACAGCAAGATGTAGAAGGTAGCAAACGCATCAACGGTGCTATCTTCGAAGCGGATATTGATATCAGCCATCCAATAGCTTTTGGACTGAATACCCGCAAGCTATTTATCAACAAAAATGGCCCTACACTTTTACTGCCTAGCACCAATAAATATGCTACGGTGGCACAGTACACCAAAGCGCCTTTTATCAATGGATATTCTTCCAAAAACAATATTGCTCGTGTTGCCAATTCGGCGGCCATTTTACTAAGTCCTAACGGTAGCGGTGAAGTCGTATTATTCGCTGACGATCCTACCTATCGCAGCTATTGGTTAGGCACCAACCGCCTGTTTTTAAATGCTATTTTCTTTGCTCCGCTGCTTGGCAACGGGTTTGGATATGGTCAGTAAAAAAGGTTTTATGTACCCGGCGTAAGGTGCAGCCGGGTACATATATAAGGCGGGGTGGTCGAGTGGCAAGGCTGGGGTCTGCAAAACCCTCTACGACGGTTCGAATCCGTCCCACCGCCTCTTTTTTATAACCTTTTTTAACCGTATTTGTAGAGTATAATTCAGCGTTGTCAGCTATTATTAGCTGACATTTGTTATTCCGTTTTTAATTTTTCAATCCCCTATTTTAATACAAATGGAACCGTTTGCAATATCATTTGAGCATCCTGATTGGTTTAAACCTTTATTAGCCGAACTGGAAAAAAGAGGCATTCCTTACCAAACTTTTAACCCAACACAGCACCAGTTTGCTATTGAAGAAGAAGCACCGCAATTTTCGCTTTTCTTCAACCGCATGAGTCCTTCCGCTTACTTGCGGGATGGTATTCAGGGCATGTTTTACACGCTGAATTATTTAAAACACTTGAAAATTCAGGGCATCCGTACCATCAATGGTTACAAGGCTTTTACGTACGAAACGTCGAAAGCGCTGCAATTGATTTTGTTGCAACAATTGGGTATTAAATATCCAAAATCAAGAGTGGTCAATCATGTATCGCAAATAGAAAGTGCTACAGAAGGTTTGCGTTTTCCAATTGTGGTGAAAGCCAATATTGGTGGTAGCGGTGCTGGTATTGAGAAGTTTAATTCTATTGAAGAAGTACGGGAAGCAGTACAAAATAACCAGATTGATTTCGGCGTAGATCATACGGCACTGGTGCAGGAATTTATCCCGGCTCGTGGCGGTTATATAACCCGTGTAGAAACGCTGGGTGGCAAATACCTGTACGCCATCCGGGTGTACACAAATGGAGAAAGCTTTAACCTTTGCCCCGCTGACATTTGCCAAACCACTACCGGACAAGAACTGGTACGAAATGCCTGTGCTTTAGATGCTCCTAAGAATGGCTTGAAAGTAGAGGCTTATACGCCACCAGCAGACGTAATTAAAAACATTGAAACCATTGTTCAGGCTTGCGGTATTGATGTGGGTGGTATCGAATACATCATTGATGACCGGGATGGCGAAGTGCTGTATTACGACATCAATGCTCTGTCCAATTTTGTGGCTGATGCAGTGAACGTAATTGGCTTCAATCCACATGAACGTTTAGTGGATTTCTTAGAGCAACAAGCTGTTAGTGTGCATGAAGAAGAACTAGTAGCAGCTTAAAGAAATACTTCGAAAATCGATATTTAGATAAAGCTTTAAAATACTACTGGCACTATGTGTAAACTACTGTGTCTATGTGGTGAAAAAATAATAGAATGGAATACGGATATTGGTTACCGGTCTTTGGCGGATGGTTGAGAAATGTGGAAGATGAAGGCATGGAGCCAACCTGGGATTATGCAAAAAAACTAGCTATTAGGAGTGAAGAAATTGGCTTTAGCCTGGCACTGATTGCGGAGTTGTATTTGAATGATATTAAGGGTGAAGATGCACCATCACTAGATGCTTGGTCAACGGCAGCGGCACTGGCAGCCGTCACTAATAAGCAAGAATTGATGGTGGCTGTACGACCTACGTTTCACAACCCGGCACAGTTGGCCAAGCAGGCCGCCAATATTGATCATATCAGCAATGGACGCCTTTCCTTGAATGTCGTTTCTTCCTGGTGGAAAGATGAAGCAGAGAAATACGGAATTCAGTTTGAGCAGCACGATAACCGCTATGCTCGTACCGCTGAATGGCTCGACGTGGTAGACAATGTTTGGAAGAAGGACAACTACAGTTTCGACGGAAAATACTATAAGGTAAACGATAACATTCTGCAGCCGAAACCAGTATCTTCCCCCCGACCAAAAATCTATGCTGGTGGTGAATCAGAAGCAGCAAAGGATTTGATTTCTTCTACCTGCGATGGCTATGTGATGCACGGCGATTCACCAGAATTAATTGGTCGGCGTATTGCCGATATGAAAGAACGTCGGGAGAAGAAAGGGTTACCACCGATGTTGTATGGCGTTGCTGCGTATAGCATTATCCGCAATACGGAAGCCGAAGTAAAACAGGAACTGGATAGAATTACGAATGTGCAGGAAGGCAGCTCCGGTTATAAAAATTACCAGCAATGGTTATCCGGTACGCAATTAGAGCAAAGAGTTTCCTTATACGATTATTCTGTTTCTAACAGAGGATTACGTACTGGCCTTACCGGTACACCAGCGCAGGTACAGGACAAAATTGCAGCGTTTGAAAAGGTGGGCGTTGATTTCTTTTTGTTGCAATGTAGCCCGCAATTGGAAGAGATGGAGCGGTTTGCAGAAGCCCTAATAAATTAAGAATAGCCTGTTGGTGGAGTGAAAACGGCTTTAACTGATTAGCTCCACCAACAGTATTATTACTCCTATTAAGGAAAATACTACTCAACACCAGCCACTTTTGTTTTTAGGATATAAACGCCTTTGGAAGCCGTTATAAAAAGATTATCCCGCTTTTTGCCGAAGAAACATAAGTTAGCAGTCCATGTCTCAGGTACATCTATATGTGCTATCCGCATTCCGGCAGCATTGTAAATGGTAACTCCTTTTCCCGTCAGGTACAAATTGCCTTTATTGTCAATGGTCATTCCATCAGATCCTTGGTTGGCAAACACCTGTGCGTTTGTTAGCAGCCCATTGGCATCCCGGTTGAACCGGTATGTTTTTCCGCCTTCGATATCTGCTACAAACAAGTATTTACCATCCGGCGTGCCGGTTATTCCATTAGGCTTTTTTAGCAGGTCACTTACCACAACGGCTTCTTTTGCCCCGGCAGGTAAGTAGTACACTTTCATACCATTTAGTTCAGTCGCCTTTCGGGTCCAGTAATCCCTTTGGTAATAGGGATCGGTAAAATACAGGCCGCCGGTACTACGATCTATCCATACATCGTTAGGCCCATTCAGCGCTTTGCCCTCAAATTGATTGACCAATACTTGCACCTTTTTATCTGGTGCTATTTCCCACAGTTGGTTGTGTTCATCTGCACAGGAAATCAGGTTGCCCTCTTTGTCAAAATACATTCCATTGCTACGTCCGGCACTGTCCATAAATAAGCTCAGTTTGCCATGGGTACTATATTTCCAGATTTTATTATTGGGCTGATCTGTAAAAAAAACATTCCCGTTTTTGTCTGTAGCCGGTCCTTCTGTAAATGAAAACTGGTTAGAGATCAGTTGAAGCCGCTCTGCCGTATCGAATATGGTATTAGTGCTGTCCTGGTTAGGTAGATGTATACTAGTGCTTCTGCTTATCTGGCCACAAGCTGCCAGCATTATTGCCATTATCAATATAGAAAAGGGAAGTATTTTTTTTGTGTACATGCTATATCGTTTAGAATAAGTTCAGGAATAAAGGTGAATACCTAACATACATTAGTAAGCATAATGGGTAGAAACAACCGCATAATTAATGATGATACTCTACTTATAATGGAGTTCTTTTCAACCTGATGTTCCTTTTTACGTTCAATAAATACTATTGTAAACTGCTTAGCTTTTCACAGTCAAAATTGCTTGTAGGGTTTCAAATTTCCCTAAACCGTATCAAAAAAGGTAGAAGTATCTTTATAATATTCGTTGCAATCAACTGATATTCAAGTTTATGCCCTATTTCGCTTTATGTGATTGAAGCGTATTGAATTTATCCTAACTTATTTATAATCAACGAGTTGAGAAAAAAATTTTCCTCAAAAGTTGGTTTTGTAAATACCTGCTCTATACTTTTACGCCACGAAAACGATTGCTCTTCAGAAAAAAATCAAGCTGCCTGTTGATTATTACTGATTTGAAAGACTGCCTACTTTCAGACAAACCAAAACGATTAAGATTGCTATTAGTGTAAGATTAAACTAATTCTTTACTCTCCAACAAGTTCATTGTTGTGTTTACCGATGCACTAACACACTTCAACATTTTTAAACATTGCTTAATTATATGAGAAAAAGCCAACTCTTAGGGTTGCTGCTACTGCTTTGCCTATCAGCACTTGTAGGAAGCCAGAAGGCCTTAGCCCAAACCAAAACAGTACAAGGAACCGTAACGGACGAAAAGAACAAGCCATTGCAAGGGGCTACCGTTACGGAAAAAACATCTTCCAAGTCTACCGCAACCGACTTCAATGGTCATTTTTCGCTGTCTGTTCCCTTAGCCGCTACCAAACTTATCTTCTCTTCCGTTGGGTTTGGTACTAAAGAAGCTTCTATCGGAAATGGTTCGATTAGCATCCGGCTTACGTCAGATACTGCCGGCCTATCAGATGTGGTAATTGTAGGCTACGGCCAGCAGAAGAAAGAATCTGTAACGGGGGCCATCTCTACCATGAATAATAAGGAACTGGTTCAAACGCCGGTTTCTAACATTAGTAATGCGTTGGTTGGTCGCCTGTCCGGGCTTACAGCTATTCAGAGTAGCGGCAAGCCAGGGGCTGATGCTTCTGCCCTGTACGTTCGGGGTGTAGGTACATATACCGGCAACACCGCTCCGCTGATAATGGTGGATGGTGTAGCCCGTGATACTTACAACGACATTGACCCCAACGAAATTGAAACCATCAGCATTTTAAAAGATGCTTCTGCTACGGCGGTGTATGGTGTTCGGGGTGCCAACGGCGTTATTCTCATTACTACCAAAAGAGGCAAAGAAGGTGCTCCCAGAATCAGTGCCTCGGCCCAAACGGCTATTACCGGCTTTACTCGGATGCCCAATTTTGTGAACTCCTACCAGTACGCTACCCTGCAAAACGAACTGAGTTTTGAAAACTATTGGGTAAATCACTCACGGGATGCAGGCATTAATACCTGGGATGATTTTGTAAAAAAACGGGACACCAGCTGGATCCGGGAAGCGGTTCTATACTTCTCTCCACAAGATCTATTGGCTTTCCAAAATGCCCATACGCCTACTCTCAACGGGCAGCCTAATCCTAATTATGATCCTTATTTCCACCCCGACCAGGAATGGAAAAGCCAGATTTTTAAGAAGTACGCACAGCAATCGCAGTTCAATACCAATATTTCGGGTGGTACCAATTCTATCAAATATTTCGTTTCGCTGGGTGCCCTTACACAAGGCGGTTTGTTTAAAACGGATTACATGCCTTTTTCCAAGGAAATGGATTTTCGGAAAGACCGCTACAACCTGCGCAGCAATCTAGATTTCGATGTAAACAAAAACTTCAAAATATCGGTTGACTTGGGTACTCAGTTCGTACGCATCAGCGGTATGGATAACGATGGCTACACCTGGGAAAAACGTATCCTGTGGTCTACGCCGCTGGGTTCTCCCGGTATGATCAATGGCAAATTTGTAGTGCCGTTCACCAACCAGAATACACAGTTGAACCCGCTGTATTCCATCGTTTCTTCTAACTACTACAATATTGATAACAATAGCATCCTTAACTCTCTCATTCGCCTGACGCATAAGCTGGATTTCATTACCAAAGGCTTATCCATCAATGCAAGAGGAGCATATGATAGCTATTTCGATAGCCGTTCTTATGGCCGTTCTTACCCGCTTTTGTATGGCTACCGGGCTAATCCAAACGGTGATAAACTAAACCCTATTTTGGTGCAACTAAATGACGTTACGCCTTCCGAAAGATTTCAAAATGTGTATGTAGGCAAGTGGCGCAAGCTATACGGCGAGGCATCCATGAACTATTCCCGCACTTTTGGCGACCATGCTTTCACGGGCCTACTGCTGTATTTTGCTGAAAAGCGCTACGACCCTTCTTATGTTCCTGATTTGCCCCATGCTTACTTAGGTATGGCCGGTCGTGTTACGTATGCTTACAAGTCAAAATACCTGGCGGAATTTAATATGGGCTACAATGGCTCCGAGAATTTTCCTGAAGGAAAACGCTTTGGATTCCTGCCAGCTTATTCTTTAGGTTGGGTTGCCAGCAAAGAAGATTTTTTCCCTAAAACGCCTTATTTCACCTACCTGAAAGTAAGAGGCTCTTATGGTAAAGTAGGTAACGATAAAATTACCATTCCGGGAACTAGTACAGATGCCCGTTACCTGTATTTGCCCAACACCTGGCAGTACACCGGTGGCTACTATTTTGGTGGCCTCAATGACCGCAACCGGGTACAAGGTGCTGCCGAAAGCGTAATTGGCAACCCCAATGTAACCTGGGAAACCGCTACCAAATCCAATATTGGCGTAGAAACCCGTTTCCTGAAAGACAAGCTGAGCATTACTTTCGACCACTACAATGAGCACCGCATCAATATCCTGTCATATCGGGGAACGGTGCCAGGAATTGTGCAGGCTACCCTGCCGCCATACAATATTGGTGATGTAAAAAACTGGGGTAATGAACTGGAAATTGGTTACAACGGAAGCACCCGCAACTTCACGTATTGGGTAAAAGCTAATGGATCTACCAATAATAACAAGATCATTTATCGGGATGAAGCCATTGTTCCGGGACTGGAATATCAGGCTGCTACCGGCAAGCCTATCAACCAGGGGCTGTATTTACAGTCACAAGGGTTGTACACTTCATGGGCCGATTTGTATGAAGTAGACAAAAATGGCAACCCGGTTTTGGCTAACCCGGTGAAAGCGCTGAACAAAAGTGGTCAGCCTTACAAAAATGCACAAGGTCAAACCGTGTATCAGAAAGATCTGGGTTTTGCAGGCCGGGCTTTACAACCAGGAGAAATTAAGTTGCAGGACTACAACGAAGACGGCGTGATAGACGAAAAGGACTATGTACGCTCCGGCTACACCGATATCCCACGGATAACGTATGGTGTATCTTTTGGCTTCAGCTTCAAAGGTTTCGATTTCTCTGCCTTAGTACAGGGCGTGGAAGGCGTAGCAAAATATGCCCTGGCCAACCAGTTACATTTCAACAAGCAGGAATCTTTATTTGAAGTAGACCTGAACCGCTTTACCCAAGAACGCTATGCGGCAGGTGAAAAGATTGATTTTCCACTGGCGGCTTATAGCCAGCAGGGTGCTCGCAACAGTTTCTTCCGCATCAACACTTCTTATGTACGCCTGAAGAATATGGAAATTGGTTATACGCTTTCCAAAAACTTAATGAAGAAAACAGGTATACGTTCCATAAGAGTGTATGCCAATGGCTACAACCTGCTTACCTGGACGAAAGACCCGATTTGGGGCGACCCCGAAAACCTGGGTTACATCGGCTATCCATTGACCCGTACGTTCAACACAGGTCTTAACGTCAATTTCTAAACTGCTAATTGCTTATCAAATGAAAAGAATACACATTATTGTACTGCTGATGGCAGCAGTAACAGGCAGCTTTTTTCTACCAGGTTGCACAAAAAACTTTCTCGAAAAACCACGGGGTGGCGATGTAACGATTGATACTATTTTTCGCACCCAAAAGCAGGCAAACTACGCAGTGGCGCAGATGTACAACCTGTGCATCAAAACCTATTTTGCTCAAAATAACTCCGGCGATAGCCGCCCGGAAGTGGTTACTGACCAATTGTACATCATTAACCCGGCCTACAATTGGGCTCAGCTTTCTATGAATGCCGGTGTGTACGTTACGGGCAACATGAGCCCATCGGCCACTATTGATAAAGGTGGTTTTGGTAGCCACTACCAGGGCATTCGCCAGGCCAATCTGGTGCTGCAAAATATTGATAAGGTGGAAGATGCTGATGCCGCCTGGAAAGCTGATGTGAAGGCGCAGGCACTTTTTTGCCGGGCTCTACAGCACTACGAAGTGTTCCGCTTGTATGGCGGCATCCCTATCGTAACCGTTCCGCTGGATGGGGAAGATAACCTGAAAATACCTCGTAGTTCGCTGAAAAACACAGTTGACAATATCGTTGCCTGGTGCGACGAAGCAGCAGCTATTTTGCCTGCCACCCGTGCATCGGTAGATTATGGTAAAGTGACCAAACTGGCTGCGCTGGCCCTGAAAGCAAGAGTGTTGCTATATGCTGCTAGCCCGTTGTATAATACGCCTCAATCCATGGCATCTACCATTTCGGCCGCCCGGTTTGGCGATGGTAGAGATTCCGTTTTATGCTACCCTGCTTATGACCAGAATCGCTGGCAACTAGCTGCTGCTGCTGCCAAGGCAGTGATTGATAATGCAGGAGCTTCCAGCGTATCACTTTACAATACCGGCAAACCAGAAACCATTGGTACTAATGGAACCTATGCTGAGTTGGGCGACTACGAAGCCGTTTACAATGTGTATGCTAACCAGGAACTGATACTGGTAAATACTTACAACCAGGTAACAACCGGTTTTGAATGGGGCCGCTACCTGATGAGTAAAGTGCGGCTGAATGAATGGGGTGCAAAAAACAATGTGCCGGTAGAGTTTATGCAGCAATACGAAAAACGAAACGGCACAACGTGGACGTTGCCAACCTCCGGAGATGACTTTGGTGTGGATGTAAAAGCCCTTAACCTCGACCCTCGTTTTTACCAGACCATTGCGTATGATGGCCAGACCTGGAACAGCAGCCGTGGTGTACTAGCCTATTATAAAGCGGGCGATGGCTATGCGGCCGGTAGCCTTTCCAGTAGCGATGCCGGCCCCGATGGCTATGCGATGGAAGCCGTAAAGTTTGTGGCCCGTATTGATAATATGAGCGATAATCATTTTGCCTGGCCGGTATTTCGGTTAGCAGAGTTTTACTTAAGCTATGCAGAAGCCCTGAACGAAATGGGTGCTCCTACAACAGAAGCTTATCAATACCTGAATGCCATTCGCTCACGGGCAGGTATGCCTAGCAAAACCGGCCTAAGCCAGGACCAGTTTCGTTTAGCGGTGCAAAACGAACGCACCATAGAACTAGCCTACGAAGGCCACCGCTACAACGACCTGAACCGCTGGCTAAAAGCCCATATCGTTCTTAACCAACCATTGCGGGGTGTAAGCACTACGGCTAAAAAGGTAAATAATACCCTGAAGCGTTCTTGGCAGATTGTGCCTTTCATCCAAAGGGTTTTTCCAATCAAGTATTACTACGTTCCGTTCCCTTATTCCGAAGTGAGCAAGCAATACCTGGGCAACGCTACCTGGAATGGACAAAACCCTGGCTGGTAAAAAGCCCGTCAAACTTTCTTTCGCTGTTAATAGAAGATCCTGCAACCCATTCACCTCAAAGCATTATTCCAATTGCTTCGAGAGAGGTGCGCCTCTCCATTGAAGAGGGTTAGGGATGAGGTCGGCGGCTGGCAAGAAGAGTAAGACAAAAGTTATAAGACGAAAAATTTGTAAAACTCAAACCAACGATGATTAAAAAATATAGACTATATATCTGTTGCGGGCTACTGGGTGGCATGGCTATGAAAGCTGGCGCCCAGGTTCCCATGCTGGATTCCACCAAAATGCTCACCGAGGCACCGGCTTCCTTGGAAAGCCGGGTAGACCTGGGCCTACGTAGCGAAAAAGCCTGGCGTACCACGGGAGCTGTTTTCACCCTTTCCGGTGAAGAACTGACCCGCATGAGTGCTGGTAATTTGCTGAATACTTTACAAGGCCGCATCCCCGGACTAACGGTAGCTACCGGCTCCGGCGAACCGGGCTACGACAACCCAACGCTGTATGTACGGGGCCAAAGTAGCTGGAACATTACCGGCAACCGGGTAACTATTTACCTCGACGGCTTCCCGGTTGATTTGAATGCCATCAGTTCATTATCCGTATTTGAAATAGAATCAGTAACGCTGCTGAAAGATGCAGCGGCTTTAGCAATGTATGGTTTGGAAAGTGGTGCAGGCGTATTGAGTATTCGCACCAAAAGAGGAATGAATTCCGGCAAAACACAGATCAGCGTAAATGGCCGCTACGGCATTTTAAGTCCTATTGAATTACCGAAAGTGCTGAACGCTTTTGACTATGTATCCGCTTACAATCAGGCTACGCAAAATGATGGTCTGCCTACTAAATATCCTAATCCAGGTTTATATAAAGCCGACAACGACCCGGTTCATCCCAATGTGGATTGGTACAAGCAGGTACTGAGTAAAACATCGGCCATACAGGATTACAACCTGGCTTTTAGAGGTGGTGGCACCAGGGCCCGCTACTACGTATTTGGCAACTACACCAATTTTGAAGGCATTTACAAAGATGCCGCTGCCATTAATAAAGACTTTGGAACCAATGCCGAGTACACTAAGCTAAACCTACGGGCCAATGTGGAATTGCAGTTGAGTAAAAACCTGAGCGTACGGGCAAATATTGTTGGCGTAACGGAAGATAGAAATACGCCTTCAGGCTTTACGGCTACTACTTTTTTCAACAACCTGCTGCGTATTCCGGCAGCAGCGTTTCCGGTAAATAATCCGGATGGAAGCTGGGGAAATAATTCGGTGTATAATTTCAACCCGCAACAATTGCTGCAACGCAATGGCGTGTACAGTTCTCATGCCCGTACGCTGCAAACCAATTTTGCCGTAACCGAGCGACTAGATAAATTGGTGAAAGGTCTATCGTTCAACGGATCATTATCATTCAGCAATTTGTACATCGGCACCTATGTAAAAAGCTTCACCGTTCCTTCTTTTGAGATTAGTAAAAATGCAAACGACAGCGCAATCCTAACAGGTGGTGGCCTTACGTACAAAAGTATAGGCGCTGTAAGCCAGTCCATTTCAGATGGTGGAAACGAACATTGGAACCGCAACACTTTTCAGGCAGGTTTTGATTACGACAATAGTTTTGGCAAGCATACCGTAACCGGTATGGTACAGGCTCGCCGGCAAGAATATATTCACGATGGACAGGTGTACGCCGTACGTACGCAAGGCTTGTTGGGCAGCGTAACGTATGACTACGATAAAAAATATATTGCTGACGTATCCGCTTCCTACAATGGTTCGGCCGATTATGAATCAGGCCACCGTTATGGATTTTTTCCGGCAGTAGGATTAGGGTGGGTAGCCAGCAACGAAGATTTTTTGAAGGAAAGTAAGACAGTTAATTTCCTGAAAGTAAGAGCCTCTTATGGCCTTACCGGCAACCAGAATGAAGACTACCGTTTTCTGTACGAACGCTGGGGCGTAACGGCCAACGGCTGGATTGTTGGAACCGGCAACACTGGCGTTGGTGGCCGTACCGAAGGAGCAATTGCTAACAAGGATTTCCGTTGGGAACAGAAATCAACTTTCAATTTTGGTATAGATGCAAAACTTTGGGAAAAGCTGACTGCTACTATAGATGTGTTTAACGAAACCCGTTCTGGCATTCTCGAAACACCATCTGGTATTCCTGATTTTACAGGCTTTAACCTGGCCCAAACCAACACGGGCAAAGTGAATAACAAAGGCTTTGAAGCAGCACTGAATTTCCATGAAAAACAAAAGTCATTTGAATATTATGTAGGTGGATCGGTAGCATTTGCTCGTAATAAAATAACTGCCCGTTCAGAAAATGCACAACCGCTGGATTACCTGTACACCAAAGGTTTTCGACTGGGTCAGTTCAAAGGATTAATGAGCAATGGTTTTTATCAAACATCTGATTTTGATGCCAGCGGAAACCTGTTGCCTAACATTCCTCGCTCCTCTTTTACTACGGTAAAACCCGGTGATTTGAAATTTGTAGACAAGGATGGCAACGGTATTATCAACGACTACGATCGGGCACCAATTGATTATGCTAAACTGCCTGAAATTACTCTTGGTTTTAATATTGGTTTCAAGGTTGGTGGGTTTGATGTGGATGCGTATGCACAAGGTGTATTGCACCGCACTGTAAGCTTGTTGGATGATGCGTATGCCTACACCCATCCGTTGGTTGGCAACAATAACATTACAGCCTTTTCAACCAATAGCTGGACCCCGCAAAATGCTATGACCGCCACCACGCCACGGCTTTCCACACAGGCCAATGAAAACAATAATCGTCAGTCAGATTTCTGGCTTCGCAATGGCAATCTTCTAAAAATCAGAAGCATTGAAGTGGGCTACACCTTACCACAAACAAGCTTCCTGAAAAAAGTAGAAGCAGTGCGATTTTTTGCCAACGGCACCAACTTATTTACCTGGGATCAAATTGAAGGACTGGAAGCAGAACGCCTTTCCATGGGCTACCCGTTAATGAAGACCGTAAGCTTTGGTGTAAGAGCTAAATTTTAAAAGTGAGAGCATATATTTTACCACATAGACACATAGCATCATAGGAATGAAAGATTGGGCAAAAGCTATGTGTTTTTCTTCCCTCACTACTGCTTGAAATAACAAGGTTCACAGTGGTTAGAAAATCACTTTCCAACCCTTCTATGCGGCTTATGTGCCTATGTGGTAAACCGTTCAATTTAAATTGAGATACAATTAAAAAATCAGAACAATGAAATCAGTAAGATATATACCAGTGCTGCTTTTGGCCGTTTGCATCAGCGCCTGCAATAAGCAATACCTCGATGTAAAAAGTGAACAAGCCAATGTGCCGGTTGAATTGCTTTATACTAATTATGCCTACGTGCAGCAGGTAGTTTGGAACATTTACAGCTACCTGCCCGATGGGTTTGATAAACTGTATTTAGAAGCGGCGACCGACAATGCCGAAGCCACCAATGTAACCGACCGTTCGCAAAGTTTCAACTACGGCATTTGGAACCAATACAACAACCCCGATGCCGCTGCCTGGGCCAATAATTTCAGTGGTATTCGCCAGGCCAATTTGTATTTGAAAAACAAGGACAAAGTGGACATTGGCTATATCAAAGACCGGATTACTTCTACCGATTCTACTACTTATTTCAATGCAAGAAATAATGTGAAATTCATGGAAGGTGAAGCCCTGTTTTTAAAAGCATTTTTTTACTTTGAATTGGTAAAACGTTACGGTGGCGTACCGGTAATTCCTGAAGCGCTGGATTACGAAAATGAAGATTCCTGGAAAAATATACAACGCAGCTCGGTTGATTCCTGCCTGCGCTACATTGGTAGTTTGTGTGATAAAGCCGCCACTATTATCCCGGCTAATATTGCTACTTACACTTGGTACCAGGCCGGTCGGGTAACGCTAGGTTCCATCAAAGCGCTAAAGGCAAAAGCTTTTTTGTATGGTGCTAGTCCGCTATTTAAAGACAAAGGCTCTACCATCACTTGGGCCGAAGCTGCACAAGCCGCAAGAGAAGTAATTGCCCTAAATGCTTATTCGCTTGATGGTAGTTACACCAATCTTTTTGGCGCTAATAACACCTCTTCTGCCGAGGTAATTTTTTATCGTCGGTACGGTGCACAAAATGCAATGGAAAGAAACAATTTCCCTATCCTTTTTGAAGGCAGCAACGGCAGCAGTATTACGCCTAGTCAAAACCTGGTAGATAATTATGAAGTATTAATAAAAAACACCTCGGGTGTTGTTACCGGTTCCGTTCCATTCAATTGGAACGACCCGACGCATACCGCTAATCCGTATGCAAACCGTGATCCCCGGCTGGCTTTTTCTGTCATTACAAATGGTGCTTCATTCAAATCCAGAGTGATTGAAACCTTCACCGGTGGCAATAGTGGCTTACCCAAGCAAAACGCTACTAAGACCGGCTACTATTTACTAAAATGGAACAACTCCAGTGTAGATCTGGTGAATAACACTACTACCAACCATGCCTGGATTTATTTCCGCTATGCTGATATTTTACTCGGTTATGCAGAAGCTATGTACAACGCCTACGGCCCCACCGCCGACCCAATGGCTTATGGTACTACAGCCCTGCAAGCCATCAACCTGGTACGCCAGCGCAACAATGTAAAAATGCCGGTTCTTACTGCCGCTCAGCTTACACAGGAGCGTATAGAAACCCAACGAAATGTGAAACTCAGTTTTGAAGACCAACGCTCCTGGGATGTACGCCGCTGGAAGAAAGCAACCTACTTCAGAGCACCGCTCAACCGCATTGAAATTACCGCTAACGGCAGCGCATTTACCTACGCCGTAAAGAAATTAGAGGACCGGGTGTTTGAAGATAAAATGTATTGGTATCCCATTACACAAAATGAAATTTCTAAAACCAACTGGCAGCAAAATACCGGGTGGTAATCTCACCCCCATCCCCTCTTCACGGCAAGCCGTATAGAGGGGTGCCTCTGTGGGGCTTTGATTGTTTTAGTTAAGCAGTGGATTCCTGTCATTTAAGTTGACTGCTTGTTTTTAGAAATCATTTTTCATAAACCCGCTAATAAAACTGTTTACAAAGTACGAACAGCGGCTCCCCTCTCTAAGCCTTTGGCTTGGAGAGGGGCTGGGGGTGAGGTGCCGCTACAAGCAATAAGAACCATAGATCATTATGAGTAAACGCTTTTTTCTAACCACCATTTTAGGGATCGTTTTAGCCACTCAATCATTCGCTCAAAAGCCAGCCTTCAAAGTCATTGCATTCTTCACCGGCAAAGCTGACTTGGCGCATATTAGCTTCGTAAAAGAAGCCAACGAATGGTTTCCTCAAATGGCAGAAAAATACCATTTCAGTTATGATACCACCACCAACTGGGACAACTTGAATGCTGATTTCTTAGCTAATTACAAAGTCGTTCTGTGCTTAGATACCCGGCCTGAAAAGCCAGCCCAAAGAGCTGCATTTGAGCAGTACATGAAAAGAGGCGGTGCCTGGATGGGATTTCACTTTGCCGCCTTTGCCCTCACCCCTTCCGGCGTGCCGCAAAACTGGGATTGGTACCACAACGAGTTCTTAGGATGCGGCCAATACGGTAGCAATACCTGGCGGCCAACCGCCGCCGTATTGCGGGTAGAAAATAAACATGCCGTCACCAAAGGATTGCCTGATACTTTCCATTCGCAACCCAATGAGTGGTACCGCTGGGAAAAGGATTTACGTCAAAACAGGGACATCAAAATCCTTCTAACCATCGACTCCACCAGCTTTCCATTGGGCACCGGCCCCAAGCAATACGAGATATGGCACAGCGGCTACTACCCTGTTGTTTGGACCAACAAAAGTTACAAAATGGTGTATGTAAACATGGGCCACAACGATATGGATTACGAAGGCAAAACTAACAAACCATTATCCTCCAGTTTCGGCAGTAAAGAACAGAACCAAATGCTGATTAATTCACTGCTATGGCTAGGGAAAAAATAGATTAAGATAGTCAAAAGCTTCAGGCAGTTTACTTTTAGCAAAACAAATGAAAGTGATGAAAAAATGGATAGTTGTGGTGCTGTTGATGCAGGCACTTTTCACACAGGCCCAAACAGCACCTCCCTTTTGGCAGGATATAGTTGCATTCAAAAAGAAAGACTCCGCCCAGACACCCGTGCAGGCGCCCATTTTATTTATAGGCAGTTCTTCTTTTACCCGCTGGGCTGGCATTGAATCGTACTTCCCCGAGTATCCTATTCTTAACCGGGCTTTCGGCGGTTCCATTCTCAAAGATGTCATTCGCTATAGCTACGATGTGGTGATGCCTTATCACCCAAAACAAGTGCTCATTTATTGCGGTGAAAACGATTTGGCTGCTAATGATACGCTAACGCCAAATGAAGTGCTACAGCGGGTTCAAACGCTGTTCAGCATTATTCGCATCAATCTGCCACAGGCTCGCATCAGTTATGTTTCCATCAAGCCCAGCCCTTCCCGAATGAAGATTCAGGAACGGGTAAAAGCCACTAATACACTCATCAAATCCTTCATCAAAAAACAAAAGAACGCTGACTTCATAGATGTGTACGATGCTATGCTCGATGCCAGCGGCAACATGCGGGAAGAACTATACATAGAAGACCGCCTGCACATGAAGCCCATCGGCTACGACATCTGGAAAAAAATTATCACACCTTATCTCGTAAAATAACACAAGGAAAATTTGGGCGCATCTCTATCAGGCTGTAGTAGAGACGTACGGTTGTGCGGCTCTATATGATACAGTCAAAAACTAAAATGCCGCATGCATAAAAACAAAATGAAAATACTGTTAGCAATTGTTGCATTGTGTGCAAGTTTATGCCAATTATCTAAAGCCAACCCCACTAAGCCAGAAAAGAAAATAAAACCAGTGGTCATTGGTTATGTAGCGGGCTATAAAGGCATCATTGATACATCCATTTTACAGGTAGATAAACTCACCCATATCAACTATGCATTTGTAGATATTAAAGACAACCGGGCGTGGCTGCATCATGAAAATACTGATACGGTCAATTTTAGAAACTTGGTAGCTTTGAAGAAGAAAAATCCGGCTTTACAGATTCTGATTTCGATAGGCGGCTGGAGCTGGAGCAAAAACTTTTCGGATGCAGCCCTTACGGATACCGGCCGGAAAAACTTTGCGGCGAGCGCTGTAGCCATTGTACAGCAGTACAATTTAGATGGAGTAGATATTGATTGGGAATACCCAAACATGCAGGGCGATGGCAACATCTACCGCCCGGAGGACAAACAGAATTACACCCTCATATTCCAAGCCATCCGCCAGCAATTAGATGCGGTACAACATCTAACAAAACAAAAATATTTACTCACCACAGCAGCCGGTGGCTTCAACGAGTTTTTGAAAAATACGGAGATGGCAAAGGCACAGCAATACCTCGATTTCATCAACCTGATGACTTACGATTATGGTTGGGGTACAGCCGGGCATCATACCAATTTATACCCTACTAAAACACAGCCCGAAGGCAACGCTGCAAACCGTGCCGTGCAAGCATTTGTAGCAGCAGGCGTACCTGCAAAAAAGCTGGTGATGGGCCTTGCATTTTATGGCCGTGGCTGGACGGTTGAAGACACTGCTAACAATGGTATGGGTCAAAAAGTTGCCAGCAATTTTTACACAGGCGGCTACTCATTTATAAAAGACAGCATCATAACCCGTGATGGGTTCGTTCGCTACTGGGATGATGCCGCACAGGCACCTTATCTTTTTAATTCCAAAGAAAAAATCTTCATCTCGTACGACGATGAGCAGTCAGTAAAAGCGAAGTGCCAATATGTAAAACAACAGTCTATGGGTGGTGTGATGTTCTGGGAATATTCCGACGACCCAAAGACCTATCTTTTGCAAACGATTACTAAAAATCTAAATTAGTTTTGGAGTAGAATGATTGCTTTCTCTACATACAATTCAAAATATGGTTGCCCTAAAAAGAAGCAACTGACGGCGAGCTATAAAAGCATTGCAATAATAATTTGCATGCTGCTTTTTTGCATACCTGCCCGTTCGCAGGATACGGTTCAGTTAAACACAGTTTTGGAGCAACGGGTATTTATTAACCATCAGATTGAATACCTGGTAGACACCAATGAGGTATTGAGTTTGCAGCAGGTGCGATCCGCTGCTTTTGCCAGTCATTTCAGAGCTCCTGCCACTACAACACCCCGTACTTACAATACCAATTACAGCTATTGGTGTCGGCTCAATATTCATCTCGATAGCACAGTAAACAGGCGATATGTGCTGGAACTTTTCGACCAAACGATAGACAGCATCACTGCTTATCTGCCTAACAAAAACAAAGGCTACGATATATGGCATCTTGGCGATGCAAAAATTTTTGGCGAACGCCCTATTCGCCACAAAAATTTTGTAATGGACATCGCCAATTTCGATACATCTACCCACACTTATTACTTCAAAATAAAATCATCGCAGCTTACTAACTTAATCGTCGTTTTACGCAGCAAAAACTGGTTCATCGGGTATGCTACCAACGAGTATTTTTTCTTTGGTATTTTCTATGGAATGATCCTCATTTTTTGTTTCTATAATCTCATTCTGTTCTTCGCCATCCGGCAGCGGCATTACTTGTATTATGTGCTATACATGCTAAGTGTAGGCCTGTACGAAATGAGCAGCGATGGCATTGCTTACCAATACTTATGGCCACAATTCAACCACTGGAACCAGATAGCGTATGGGGTGATGCTTTTCCTGGCTACCGTTTTTTCATTACTATTTACCGATAGCCTGCTAAAGCTGCGAAAAAGAGCGCCCCGGCTACATCAGGCGGTGAAGATTACTATATTGGTTCGTACTATTTTCTTCGGGATTTGTCTTTTCGTAAATCACAATTTCTTCAACTACAAATTCATTGACCTGCTGCCTATCGGCCTGTGTTTTTTTATCGGCATCCGGCGATTACGAAACGGGTACGAACCTGCCCGTTTTTTTGTACTGGGTTTTAGCTTCCTGATAGTTGGTATTATCCTGAAATTACTTGCCCTTACTGGCGTTTCCTGGCTCAACGAAAGCATGTTTGCTTACTACGTTATTAGTTGCTGCTTTGTTGTTGAAATGTGCTGTCTGGGCTTTGCCCTGGGCGACCGGCTGCGTTTCCTAAAAAAGCAAAAAGAAAAGGCGCAGGAAGAAACTATCCGACAAATGCTTATTAATACCGATTTACAAAACAACCTGAATAAGGAACTCGAAATTAAGGTGCAGCAGCGAACTTCCGAGGTACAACGACAAGCCTTAATTATATCGCAGCAAAACAAAGATTTGCAGGAAGCCAACGAGCAATTGAAAATACAATCGGAAGAGATTTCGAAGATTAACGTAGTGCTGGAAGCGGATAACACGACCCTCAAAACAAACGTTACAAAAATCAGTAAAGCCAGGGTGTTATCCTCTGATCTTACGTTCGAGGAATTCAGCCAAAGTTATCCTGATGAAGACAGTTGTTTCAAGTTGCTAGCCGACTTGAAATGGAGCAACGGTTTTACTTGCAAAAGATGTGGCAGCAATGATTCACGGCCCGGTAAAACGCCTTACAGCCACCGCTGCGCCAAGTGCCGCTACGAAGAATCTGCCACTACCGGCACTTTGTTCGAGAATACGAGGATACCAATGAACAAAGCGTTTTACATGACCTCACTATTGTACGCTACAAAAGGCAAAATTTCCTCTCACAAACTTTCCCGGTTACTGGAAATACGCCAGGCTACTTGCTACGCCATCAGCGTAAAAGTGAAAGCCGCTTTGGAAGAAAAAAAGAAGGAATTGAAACACGATAGCGCCGACGGCTGGACGATATTGGTATTGGATGAAGAACCACATGCAAAACAAACTGCAACACCCCGAAGTAGAGCAAAGCAAGTGGCTGAAGAAATGAGTGACCGATAAAAATTATAGCAGTTTTTTAAATTAATTTATTCGAATAATTACTGGAAAGAATTTACACGCCTGGCCAACATTATTGAAAGAAAAAAGAAGATACAGATATGAAGAAATTAGTAGTCGCTTTAGCCATCCTGGCTTTTGGAAATGCCACTTATGCACAGGTTCTTAAAGCAAAAATGTATACCGCCACGGTGTACACTACGGCGGATAAAACCGATATGCGTTTTGGCGAAGCAGGTCAGCTCAGTTTTACCGACAAACCACAGCCACTAGAAACAGAACCTTGTGTGTTTATTGATCCTCAACATACCTTCCAAACCTTTATTGGTGTGGGTGGCGCATTGACCGATGCTTCAGCGGAAACCTTTGCTAAATTGCCTAAGGCACAGCAGCAGGAATTGCTGACCGCTTACTACGATAAGCGAAAAGGAATTGGCTACACCATGGCCCGCACCAACATCAATAGTTGCGACTTTAGCAGCGATACGTATGTGTATGTTACCGATGGCGATAAGGAACTAAAAACCTTTGATGTAAAGCATGATGAGCAGTACAAAATTCCATTGATAAAACAAGCGATGGCAGCGGCTGGCGGCAAGTTGAATTTGTACGTAACGCCTTGGAGCCCACCTGCCTGGATGAAGGATAATAATGACATGCTGCACGGCGGTAAACTGGCCGATGCATACAAGCAAATTTGGGCCAACTACTATGTAAAATTCATTAAGACATATGAAGCGAAAGGCATACCTGTGTGGGGCCTGAGTACACAGAACGAACCCATGGCTCGGCAGAAATGGGAAAGCTGTATTTACACGGCGGAAGACGAACGGAATTTTATCAAAATTTACCTTGGACCCACCCTTCAAAAAGCCGGTTTGAGTAGTAAAAAACTTATTGCCTGGGATCATAACCGGGACTTGATGTATCAAAGAGCATCGGTTATTTATAACGATCCGGCTGCTGCTAAATACGTATGGGGATTGGGCTTTCATTGGTATGAAACCTGGACTGGTGGCCCCATGCAGGTGGATAACGTAGGTGCTGTTGCCAAAGCTTTTCCGGACAAGGCGCTCATTTTTACAGAAGGCTGTAAAGAGCAGTTTAAGCTAGATAAAGTAGACGACTGGAGCCTGGGCGAACGCTATGGTTATTCCATGATCAACGACTTCAATAACGGCACCGCCGCCTGGACGGATTGGAATATTCTGCTGGATGAAACCGGTGGCCCTAACCATGTAGGTAATTTCTGTTTTGCACCCATCCATGCGGACACTAGAACAGGTAAGCTTATTTATACTAACGCCTACTATTACCTAGGTCATTTTTCAAAATATATACAGCCAGGTGCCAGACGAATTAGTGCTTCCGGTAGCCGAGCAGCTTTGCAAACTACAGCCTTCAAAAATCCGGATGGTAGCATAGCGGTTGTGGTGATGAATACCACCGATCAAAAATTAACTTACAATCTTTGGATGGATGGCAAAGCAGCACTAACAGAAAGCCTTCCGCATTCTATTTCAACGATCATTATTAAGTAATACAAATGAATTTTAAAAGACAATTGTTATGCAGTGCTATGGCACTGGCGGGGCTGTATTGCCATGCCCAACAAAAAACAGAAGTGTGGTTAACCAAGTTTGATAAAACAACATTGTTTCAGCAGCAGGCATCCATTACCTTATCAAAGAAAATAGTGCCTGATTCCAGCACTATTATGGTAGATGAAAAGCAGGTTTTTCAACCAATAGATGGTTTCGGTTTTGCGTTGACCGGTGGTAGTGCCCAACACATCATTCACATGAACGCTGCTGCCAGGAAAGCGTTACTACAGGAGCTTTTCACTTCTGATAAAAATAATATTGGCACTAGCTATCTGCGGGTAAGTATTGGTGCCTCCGATCTTAATGATCATGTTTTTTCATACGATGATTTGCCCGCTGGCGAAATAGATACAATGTTAGTTCACTTTGATTTGGGTCCGGATAAACAAGATGTCATTCCGGTGCTGAAAGAAATATTAGCAATCAATCCGAATATTGGTATTATGGCATCGCCGTGGAGCGCCCCGGTATGGATGAAAACCAATAAGGATACAAGAGGCGGAAGTTTGTTGCCGCAGTACTATGATACGTATGCTCGTTACCTAGTGAAATACATTCAATCCATGCAACAGCAGGGCATCCGTATTGCAACCATGACCATACAGAATGAGCCATTACATCCCGGCAATAATCCCAGCATGTTTATGCCTGCGAATGAGCAGGCGGCATTTGTAAAACAGCGTTTAGGGCCTGCATTTAAAGCGGCCAAGCTTACTACCAAAATCATTGTGTACGATCACAATGCCGACAAGCCGGAATACCCCATCAGCATTTTACAGGATGCAGATGCAGCCCAATATGTAGATGGATCTGCCTTTCACTTATATGGCGGAAAAATAGAAGCACTTTCCAAAGTGCATGATGCATTTCCAGTCAAGAATTTATACTTCACAGAGCAATGGGTTGGGGCGCCGGGCAATTTCAAAAGAGACATACCAGAGCATGTACAAAAATTGATCATTGGTGCTACCCGCAACTGGTGCCGCACCGTGATAGAATGGAACCTGGCTAACGATCCCGAAAACAAACCTTTTACTGACCGTGGCGGCTGTAATAAATGCCTGGGCGCCATCACCATTGATAAAGACAGTGTGGCCCGTAATCCGGCTTATTACATCATTGCCCATGCGGCCAAATTTGTAAAGCCCGGATCAGTTCGCATTGCTTCTACAACAGACGGGGTATTGCCAAACGTGGCTTTTAAAACACCGCAGGGGAAAACAGTTTTGATTGTATTGAACAATACTGCTGAAGAAAAAAAGATCAGTATCGCTTCCAATAAAAAAGGTATCAATACGGCGCTGCCTGCAGCGTCGGTAGCTACTTATGTTTGGTAGGGAATATTATAAACCCTATAAGGTCTATTTCGGACTTCAAAAACGATGCACACCAAGATAGACCTTATAGGTTTATACGTTTAGGACAATAGAAAAAGAAAATAAAACGATGATACAAAAATGGCTTGCCGGATTACTGCTTATTGCAATTACAACATCTGGCTTCGGTCAAGGATTTTTAAGAGCAGAAGGCAAATACATTGTAGATGAAAAGGGCAGTAAAATCATTCTGCGGGGAATGGGATTAGGCGGGTGGATGTTGCAGGAAGGCTATATGTTTCGCCTGGGAGGTATTGGTCAGCAGCACCGCATTAAAGCAAAGATTGCAGATGTAGTTGGTGCTGATAAAGCAGAACAGTTTTACAACGAATGGTTACTGAATCATACCACAAAAACGGATGTTGATTCAATGGCTGCATGGGGATTTAATTCCATTCGTTTGCCCATGCATTACAATCTCTACACTTTGCCAGTAGAGAAAGAACCGGTGGCCGGGCAAAACACCTGGCTAACCAAAGGCTTTGCCATAACTGATAGCCTTTTGGCCTGGTGTAAGGCTAATAAAATGTACCTCATATTAGACCTGCATGCTACACCCGGCGGTCAGGGAAATGACCTGGCCATTTCCGACAGAGACACTACCAAACCAAGCTTATGGCAAAGTGATGCGAACCAGCAAAAGACAATTGCCCTGTGGAAAAAGCTGGCCCAACGCTATGCTAACGAACCATATATCGGTGGCTACGATATTATTAATGAACCCAACTGGGGATTTGAGGATCCAAAAGATTTCCGGGGCACTGCTGAAAAGAAAAACGAGCCGTTGCGTAAACTAATGATGGACATTACCAAAGCCATTCGGGAAGTGGATACAAAGCACCTAATTATTATTGAAGGCAATGGCTTTGGAAATAATTACAATAGTATCTTACCCACTTGGGATAGTAACATGGAGCTCAGTTTTCACAAGTACGGCAACTTTAATACAGAAGGCGCTATTAAATCTTTTCTAAATCTGCGGGATAAATACAATGTGCCGATTTGGATGGGCGAAAGTGGCGAAAATTCTAACAATTGGTTTACTCATGCTATACAATTAGTAGAAAGCAATGGCATTGGCTGGGCCTGGTGGCAGGAAAAGAAAATGGGCATCAATAATCCGTTGGAAATAGTGGTGCCAAGTGGTTATGATAAGCTGGTAAAATACTGGAATGGCAGGGGTGAAAAACCTTCACCGGAAGAAGCCTGGACTATATTGCAGCAGTTGATTGAAGCCATCAAAATCAAGAACAATATTTATCATCGAGATGTGCCTGATGCTATGTTCAGGCAGGTTGCTTCAGCTACCGCCATTCCTTTCAAAAAACATAGCATTACTAACGATTACACCTTACTAGCAATAGACTACGATATGGGCAGCCAGGGTGTTGCTTATTACGATAAAGATACGGCCAGTTACCAGTACACACCGGGTGTGCGTACGGTAGGCAACCGGGGGCGAACTTACCGAAATGATGGGGTTGATATTGAAGGTGGAAAAGATAGTAGTTATGTCTTTTCTATTGAAGATGGCGAATGGCTGCAATACACGGTACAGGTTCAAAAAAATGGCAAGTACAATATTAGTTTCCAGGCAGCTGCGGATAGCCTCGATGGTAAGATAATTGTAATAGAAAAGGAGCAACCTTTGCTGGAAAATGTGCCTGTCAAAGCAACGCCAGGCACCACTTCCTGGCAGTGGACAACACCACAAGCCGTTACCTTATCGAAAGGTGTTCATCAGTTAAGAATTAAAGCAGTACAAGGTGGATATAAATTGAGTAAGATTCGCTTCACAAAAATGTAACCGCAGTTTTGCTATAGATACAGCTATAACTCTAAGCAACCATTGTAAAAGCCCTTGTCGTCTTAGTGTACTTTGCTTTCTGGCGGTAACTCATCTCTTGTACTATTCAATAATTATTTTTTGTAAATAGCTATGAAAACAAAATTGCTCAGCCTTGCCTTGTTACTGGCTGTTTTCTATAACAATTATGCCCAGCCGGTAAACGTAGGAGCCGTAGTAAAAGATGCCGAAAAGCAAACTGATGTAATGCTGAAAAGTTGTGCCGAAGTACCTACTGGCAAACCAGACCTGGCAGCACCCCGCACTCTTGAAAACGGCCAGCTAAAAATGGTGGCCATGAGGGACTGGACGAGCGGTTTTTTTGCCGGAGAATTGTGGTATTTATACCAGTACACGAAGAATAAAAAGTGGGCTGACCTGGCACGACAGTATACTCAAAAGCTACAGGATCTGAAATACTTCACCGGCACACACGACCTGGGATTTATGGTGTATTGCAGTTATGGAAATGGCTACCGGCTTACGAAAGACACTGCTTACCGGGCCATCATTATACAGGCAGCTAAAAGTCTCAGCACCCGTTTTCGGCCGGTTACGGGTGTTATTAAATCCTGGGATTTCAACAAAGAAAACTGGCAGTTCCCGGTTATTATTGATAACATGATGAACCTGGAATTACTCTTCAACGCTACCCGGTTTTCCGGCGATTCCTCTTTTTACAAAATAGCCGTCACCCATGCCAACACGACTCTAAAAAATCACTTCCGACCCAATGGCAGTTGTTTCCATTTGGTAGACTACGATACCACCACCGGAGCCGTAAGAGGCAAGCAAACCGTGCAGGGCTATAGCGATTCCTCGGCTTGGGCACGGGGGCAGGCCTGGGGCTTGTATGGCTTTACTGTTTGCTACCGGGAAACGAAGAACAAAGCGTATTTACAGCAGGCTGATAAAATTGCAGCTTTCCTCCTCCGGCAATCATTACCTGCCGATAAAATACCATATTGGGATTACAACGATCCGCAAATACCGGCCGTATCCAGAGATGCATCGGCAGCCGCTATTACCGCTGCTGCGTTGTACGAGTTAAGTAAGTACAGCCAGCAGAGCAAAAAATACAAAGCGTTTGCTGATGCCTTGTTGCAGAGCCTTACAGCTGGGTATCGTTCGCCGATAGGAGAAAACAAGGGTTTTCTTTTGCTACACAGCACCGGCCATCGGCCTGCCAAAAGTGAAGTGGACGTACCGCTTATTTATGCCGATTATTATTACCTGGAAGCATTGATACGCAGCAAAATGTAGTGCCCTCATTTGCCTAGTAACACAATTGATACTTAGCAGCTTTGCAGCTTATAATTAAGCATTTTAAAGACCCGTTTTCTACGTACTGGCGAACCGAATGTTCATAAATATTGTTGCGTCTGGCCAATGTATATTTGAACAGATTGCAGACGGGGTTTTCTACTGCCTTGTCACAACCATTTACTGAAAAAAGTTTGCCTGACATGAAGACGATTAAAAGTGCAATTGCCTGCCTGTGTGTTTCTTTCGTTGGTTTCTTACTACTAGTTATTCAACCGGCAAAAGCCCAATTTTTTGCGAAAGGCGCCGATGTAGGCTGGCTTAGCCAGATGGAGGCATCCGGAAAAATATTTTACAACGATGCTGGTGTACAGCAGGATTGCATTCAGATATTAAAAGATAAGGGCATCAATTCCATCCGGTTTCGGGTATGGGTAAATCCGGCCACCTACTGGAACGGCCTGCCCGATGTAGTGACCCAGGCCATACGGGCCAAAAATATGGGTATGAAGGTGCTGATAGACCTGCACTACAGCGATAGCTGGGCCGACCCTGGCCAGCAAACCAAACCCGCTGCCTGGACCAGCCTGGTTTTCGATTCGCTGGTAACCACGGTAAACCGATATACCTATCATGTGATAGATACGCTGTTCTCCAAAGGCGTAACGCCCGATTGGGTGCAGGTAGGCAATGAAACCAATAACGGCATGTTGTGGAATGATGGCAAAGCATCTGTTTCCATGAGCAATTTTGCCCGGCTGGTTACGGCTGGCTATACAGCTGTCAAAGCAGTTAGCCCTACTTCAAAAGTAATCGTACACATCTCCAACGGCTACGACAATAGCCTATTCCGCTGGATGTTTGACGGGCTGACGGCCAACAATGCCCAGTGGGATGTCATTGGTATGTCGTTGTACCCAACGCAGTCTAACTGGCAAACGCTCAACACACAATGCCTTACCAACATGAACGATATGGTTACCCGTTACAACAAGGAAATCATGATTTCTGAAGTGGGTATGGATGTTGGCCCGGCTCCTACTGCCAAAAGGTTTTTTAGCGATTTAATTACAAAGGTTCGCAGCCTGCCTAACAACAAAGGGCTAGGCGTTTTTACCTGGGAACCAGAAGCGTATGGCGGCTGGCAGGGCTACGGCAAAGTAGCTTTTGATATGTATGGAAAACCTACGGTGGCCCTAAACGCTTTTTTAGAAAATAATACCCCTGCCCCCGGTACCAACCTATTGCTGAACCCCAGTTTCGAAGCAGACAATACCGGCACCGCTACGCCGCAGGGCTGGAGCAAAAGCGGTAGTACAGGCGCCTCTTACACTTCCGCTGGTAATGGCTGGAATGCGGATGGTGCCTACTACCTAAATCATTACCAGGCTACAGCTTACCAAGTGCGTACTTTCCAAACGGTTGCCGTTCCCAACGGGCACTACCAGCTTACGGCATGGGCCATTCGGGGTAATGGGCAAATCACAGCTCAGCTATATGCCACCAACTTTGGCAGTGCCGATGTAACGGCCGATATCCCCTACAACAATGCCTGGCGGCAAATCACTATTCCGGATATCAACGTTACCAACGGGCAAGTTACTATTGGTGTTTACTCCAATGCCAATGCTGGTAATTATCTGAACCTGGATAGCGTACGGCTGGTAAATGTGAATGCCTTACCAGTATCGCTACTCTCTTATAATGCCGCTTTGCTTTCCAGTGGAAAAGTGCAGCTCACCTGGAAGACCGCTTCTGAATTGAATAACAAACAGTACATCATTCAGCGTAGCAGCAATGGTCGCAATTTCACCGATATTGGTACGGCTGCAGCCAAAAGTGGTAGTGGTGAAAAAGCGTATCAGCTAACAGATGCAGCCCCAATTTTGGGTAGTAATTATTATAAATTATTGCAGGTAGATGTGGATGGGAAAATAACAGAATTAGGTATACGGCTGGTAAAAACAGGTGGCCAAACAACATTCAGTATTTATCCTAATCCAACGGCCAACACCATTTTAATTCAGTCAGAAACATTTGTTGGCAAACCGATAACTGTTCAGCTATTAAGCTTCGATGGTAAACAGGTATTTAGCAAGCAACTTATCCCTGTAAGTAATTCCTTTACTGTTTCGTTGCCAACTGTTCCAAAAGGTTCCTATTTCATTCGCATCAGCGGAAACGCCATCAGTGAAAGTGAAAAAATAGTGATCCGATAAGCATAGAGGATATACCATTTCTTTTCCCGCAGGGTCACCAGTGCTTTGCCCCTGCGGAGTAGAACTAGTTAAAGGGGTGCAATATTCGTAAGGTGAAAATATAGGAAACCCTGCAGGAGGGAATCTATCTATCTATCGTG